>CAVFJE010000120.1:0-2992 GCA_963622845.1 Dialister sp. CAG:486 | reverse complement strand
ACCAAGAAGGGGTCGGACCTCTCGAAGATCTGTGATGAGGTCGTTCAAAAATGCCTAGAGAACGGTTGGTTAGACGAACAAATTAAAGATTGGGGGTTGATTTAGATGTATGAAGCAATAATCGATCCAAATCGTTGGGCGCAAGTCTTCGCAAGCATGGATACATTCTGGGACGGCTTCTTAATGACAGTCGCAGTGGTAATTGCCGGAAATCTGCTCTCTCTTGCCCTTGGAACACTATTGGGCGTGATGTCTACGACTCACTCACGCGTTCTTAAAGCAATCTCAAGAGTCTATGTGGAGTTTTTCCAAAATACTCCACTACCTGTTCAAGTTATGTTTTTCTACATGTGTGGGCCTCTGCTGTTGCAAAGCATATTAGGCAGCTCAGATCCAATCAGAATAGCACCTTTCGTGCTCGGTTTCATCTCGGTTGGTTTGTACCACGCTGCATACGTTTCAGAAGTAATAAGGTCAGGAATTGAAGCTGTTCCCAAAGGACAACTTGAAGCTGCCAAATCTCAAGGTTTCACCCGAGTTCAAAGCTATCAATACATAATCTTGCCACAAACTCTTAAGATGATTATGCCGCCGCTATGCAACCAAGCACTAAACTTAGTCAAAAACACATCTGTGCTCGCTCTTGTTGCAGGAGGCGATTTGATGTATAGATCAGATTCATTCGTCTCGCTAAATGGATATTTGCAAGGTTACATCATGTGTTGCGTTCTGTATTTCATTATTTGCTTCCCCATCGCAACTATTGCCAAGCATCTTGAAAAACGGGCGAAGGCACTTCCACGCCCAAAGAAGGTAAAAGCCTACATTCCTCCGCAGCCAGTAGGTAAAAATACTGTGGAAGGAGGCGTGTAGAAGATGGAAATTTTTAACGACACAAACATGGTCTATGTCATGGGCGGATTTGTAAAGACTCTGCAAATCTCTGCTCTATCGATCATATTCTCGATCCTGTTTGGCACAGCTCTTGCACTTCTTAAACAATATGGTCCGAGGCTCATCTCTATTTTGGTATCAGCCTATATTGAACTTTTCAGATGCACACCAAATTTGCTTTGGATCCTCTTCATATACTTTACAGTGCAAGGAATCGACATATTCATATCAACGTTGGCATTCACACTGTTCACTTCTGCTGTCATGGCAGAAATCATCCGAGGCGGGCTAAATGCAGTCTCAAAGGGACAATTTGAAGCTGCGAAATCTCAAGGTTTTGGTTTTTTTAAATCAATGTACTACATCATCTTGCCCCAGACATTTAAGGCAATCATACCTGCTCTATTTGGTCAATGTACAACAGTGATTAAAGATAGCTCTTACTTGGCAGGTATCAACGTAGCTGAATTTATGTACACAACGAATGTTGTTATGGCACACGCAGTCGAGCTATGGCAAGTCTTAGCTCTCTATGCGTTTGTTTTTGCAATATACTTCTTTTTAAATTTTGGAATATCGCTGATCGTTAGATGGTATCAAAAGCGAATCGTCGCTATTTAAGGTGCTGTATGGAGAGAAAGTGAGTTTAGGTATCATGGGACTACTAAGATCTGATGTAGAAATATCGACACAAAACAAAGACCTTCCTGTTGTGCTAACGATCGCGAGAGATTTTGGAGCAGAAGGCCACGCAATAGGACGCAAGTTGTCTGAGCGACTTGGAATACCCCTTTATGACAACGAGCTTTTGCAAAGAAGCGCACTTTTAGCTGGGGAGCCATTGGATCAAGTGGCGGCTTACGATGAGAGATTGTCGTCAGAAACTCTAGCTTTTCTGCCTGATGCAACAGATAACAGAACAGCATCTGATAAGCTTTTTCAAAATATGGCGCAAGTCATACAACAGCTTGGTGAAAGAGAAAATTGCATCATTGAAGGTCGCCTTTCCGACTATATCCTTCGCGACAACCCAAATATGATATCTGTTCTTATCACCGCACCGTTTGACTTTAGAGTTGAAATTGTTCGCAACAAGCGCGGACTTAGCACTTTTAAGGGCAGAAAGCTTGTCAAACAAAGGCAAAGAGAGCGCGAGCTTTTCTACAAGCGTTATTCCAAAGGCAAATGGAAGATGGACAGCGCAAAAGATGTCGTACTCAATCGCCAAAAACTAGGAATAGAAGGTGCTGTTGATGTTCTAGAAGCCATATATAAAACGAAGTGCAGGCAAGTCTCACAAGGCAAATCTTAAATCTTAACTATAGGTGCATAATCTTTTAGTAGCGTCTTTATTTGAGACGTTCTATTAAACTTAATTGAGAGCTTATCGCCGTCAACCTTGACAATACGACCGCGACCAAAAGTTTTGTGATCTATCTCGTCGTTGACATTGTAATTACAATTTTTATTCTTATCGCTAAAATGTTGCTCACTAGATGTAGCACTCATAGAAGTTAGGTCGCCAAAAGAATAAGTCCGAGACTTATTTCTTGAAGAAGATGTGCTCGAAATGTTTGAAACCTTTGTTCTTGCACATTCTGTTCCAGATCCAGAGATTCCTCTTCTAGACCCTCTCTTTTCCCAGCCAAAACCTTCAAATCCAGCAGATCCAACGCCTCTAGACTCCCTAAATTCCTCGGGGATTTCTCTTAAAAATTGCGAAGGTGCATGAGATTGCGTCATTCCATAAATTCTTCTGCTTTGCGCGTGAGTCAAAACTAGCCTTTTCTTCGCTCTGGTAATTGCAACATAAGCCAGCCTTCGCTCTTCCTCAATCTTATTTTCATCAATAAACATCTTCATTCCTGGAAATATTCCATCTTCCATGCCTGCCACATAAACATGGTCAAACTCTAGACCTTTGGCACTATGACAAGTCATAAGTGTCACAGCCGCTCCGCTCTCTGAAAGAGAATCGAGATCAGTTCTAAGTCTTGCCCATTCCAAAAAATCTGCCAAGTTATTACCTAATGTTGTTTTATTAGGCTCTTGTGAAGATTCAACCTCTCCACTTGGGGCAGCATAATCAGCTTCATAA
>CAVFJE010000119.1:0-3057 GCA_963622845.1 Dialister sp. CAG:486 | reverse complement strand
ATCGTGTCGTGTGTGGCATATTTGGTAACACTTTTTCTTGTTTCTTTCTGCATTTCTGATGCAATGGAACATCAAATGGGATATATCGGAGCTATGCTTTTTGTAATTCCCGGCTTTCCACTAATCACGGCGGCACTTGATATGTTTTTGTTTGACATGAGAAGTGGAATTGAAAGACTTACATATGCGCTGCTGATAATACTTATCTCTACATTGATTGGCTGGGTCCTTGCGGTCCTTTTGCAATTAAAGCCGATTGATTATATGCCTTATGACTTACCAGAAATTGCGATGTGTTTCTTGCGATTGATAGCTGCATTTGTCGGAGCTTTTGGGTTTTCTATAATGTTTAACTCGCCTGTTAAAGTTGCTTTGATTGCAGGAATTATGGGATCAATTAGCGATACGGCTAACTTGGAGCTTGTCAAATATTTTGGCATCGCACCAGAAATTGGAGCCTTTGTTGGCGCATTGATTGCGGGTCTGTTGGCTTCAATCGTTTGGAGGAAAACACGAATCCCGCGAACAGTAATCACAGTTCCGTCAATTGTGATTATGATACCTGGTCTATATATGTATAAATCCATGTTTTACATGGCACAATTTGAGACAGTAGATGCGCTCACATGGCTCATCCGTGCCTGCATGATCGTAGTCTTTTTGCCTATTGGTTTGGCGCTTGCAAGAGCTTTGACTGACCCACATTGGCGCCACACTTCGTAAATGACAATTATTTGCTACGGTGCATTTGAGCAATGATAATCGAAGCTTTTAAGATATGGAAATCGACACATCTTATTGCACAAGTAAAACATGTAGAATTATAAACAACGAAAAATTATCACAAGGAGTTTTTATGTCAAAAACGACAGCTGAGCGAGACGAGCTTCATAGCAAAATTTGGGCAATTGCCGATGACCTTAGGGGTGCGGTTGACGGCTGGGATTTCAAGAACTACGTGCTTGGAGCCATGTTTTATCGCTATGTCAGCGAAGATATCTGCAACTATATCAACGAATACGAAGGCGGCGGGTTTGATTATGCTTCGATGAGCGACGAGGACGCTTTGACTGCTCGCGAAGAGTTAATCTCGACGAAAGGCTTCTTCATCAAGCCGTCAGAGCTTTTCTGCAACGTTTTAAGCAGAGCAGAGACAGACGAAAATCTAAACGAAACGCTTGAGCGAGTTTTTAAAAATATCGAAAATTCATCAAAGGGAAGCGAGTCGGAGGGCGACTTTGCAGGGCTTTTTGACGATTTCGATGTTAACAATAACAAGCTTGGAAGCACTGTCGCAAAAAGAAACGAGCGGCTTGTCAAATTGCTCAGAGGAATTGCTGAGATGAATTTGGGGAGTGTGCAGGACCAGACAATTGATGCATTTGGCGACGCGTATGAATATCTCATGACTATGTATGCGTCTAACGCAGGCAAAAGCGGTGGCGAGTTTTTCACTCCAGCAGACGTAAGCGAACTTCTTGCATACCTTGGCACGGTTGGCAAAGAGGAGGTCAACAAAGCCTACGATCCGGCCTGTGGATCTGGTTCTCTCCTCTTAAAAGCTGCAAAAGTCATTGGAAAAGAAAACGTAAGGCGTGGGTTTTTTGGCCAAGAGATTAACGTAACGACGTTTAATCTTTGTAGGATAAATATGTTTTTGCATGATGTTGGGTTTGATATGTTTGATATCGCTTGCGGCGACACATTGAAAGACCCAGCGCATTGGGATGAAGAGCCGTTTGATCTGATCGTTTCAAATCCGCCCTACTCCATTAAGTGGGATGGTGACTCAAATCCAGTGCTTGCAAACGATCCGCGATTTGCTCCTGCTGGGGTTTTAGCTCCAAAATCGAAGGCTGACCTCGCGTTTGTTATGCATGCTCTAAGCTGGCTTTCTCCAAGCGGAACTGCCGCAATCGTCTGTTTTCCAGGAATTATGTATCGCGGAGGAGCAGAGGCGAAGATTCGCAAATATTTGATAGACAACAATTTCGTCGATTGCATAATCCAGCTTCCCGCTAACCTTTTCTTCGGAACTTCGATTGCAACTTGCATAATGGTGCTAAAGAAAAACAAGAACTCTTCAGACGTTCTTTTCATTGATGCGACTGAAGAATACATAAAAGTTACGAACAACAATCGGCTGACTGACGATAACATTGCCCGCATAGTCGACGTTTTCGAAACTCGCGAAGAAGTCGAGCATTTCTCCAAACTTGCAAGCCACGACGAAATCGAAGCGAATGAATATAACCTCTCAGTTTCAACCTACGTCGAAAAGCCAGACCTCAGAGAAAAAATCGACATCGTTTCCTTAAACGCTGAACTCAAAGAAATCGTTGCCCGCGAACAAGTCCTTCGAGACGAGATCGACAAAATTGTGGCAGAGATTGGGGGGTAGCGTCCAAGCATTGGGCCTGCACAGTTGACCTTTTCTGGGGAATGTGTTAATATGATATGAATTCATATCATATAAATGAGGGCAAAATGAGTGAAATTGGAGTTCATCCGAGAATTGCACAGAGACATCCAGATGTTTGTGAAGAGGATGTTGTGGCTGCGATGAGATCGATGATTCGGTATGTTCAACGAGAGAGTGGTGAGTGGCTGGCGGTTGGTGCCGATTCAAAGAATCGCCTAGTAGAGCTTGTGTATATCTATGATGAAGAATCGGATTTTTTCTTTGTTTTTCACGGGATGACACCGCCAAGTGGCAAAACGCTGAGGGAATTGGGTCTTGAGAGGTGAAATGAGCATGAATGTTGAAGATTTTATGAAAAAGCATGGCATCACAAATGATGACCTTGATAGAATTGCACAGCCTTATGAGGACGCCAGTTTCGTGCCTGATAAACATGGCAAGGTGTTCAGTGGCTCACATCTGGACGCTGTGGGAAAAAGACGTGTGACAGTTGTTTATGATGCCTCTGATACTCAAAAGGTTGCGAGCATTGCCAATAGTCGTGGTGTGAAACCATCGGTGATCTATCGCGATGCACTTGCTTCCTATCTTGCAAATGTCTAGTTCGCATTCGAAGGCTTTGAGAGCACTTGGGC
>CAVFJE010000118.1:0-4171 GCA_963622845.1 Dialister sp. CAG:486 | reverse complement strand
ATCTATCAAGGTGCAACGCCGATAATTGATGATGACACTTTTTTCGATGTTGTAGCTGGGCTTTTCGGAACTCTAAGGCAGTCGTCAATATCGAGTGAGACAATGGTTAAAGTTGATGTTGGACAAGATGATGAGCAATTGCTTAGAGCCATCACCGCGCAGAAGATGAGTCTAGACGAGCTTTTGACAATCGCAAAAAAGATCAAAAAATCGGATGCTGCGATTTCATGGCTTATGATGTGGCTTACAGACGTGACATCGAAAGGGATAATAGCACTTTATCCAGATGGGAGATATGGTCCGGTGCTCAAGTAAAGATAGTGCCAAATTCAAGTGATAAAATACTTACTTGATTTGAAATGGTTAAGAGTGGCAAAAAAATATCAATTATAGGGGGTGGCCTTGCTGGTTGTGAGGCTGCCCTTCACCTAGCTCGCCTTGGGCAAGACGTATCCTTATATGAGATGCGCGACATTGTTCGTACTCCCGTTCACAAAGGAGATCTTTTAGCAGAGTTAGTCTGCTCTAATTCTTTTAAGTCTACCAAAAAGAACTCTGCCGCAGGCCTTCTAAAGCAGGAGTTGATTTCGCTCAATTCTCCTCTTTTCAAAATTGCTCTTGACAATCAAGTTCCTGCAGGTGGTGCTTTGGCGGTTGACAGAGATAAGTTTGCACTCTCTGTAACAAAAGCAATAGAAGATGAAGAAAAGATTAAGGTTATAAGAGAGGAGGTCACATCACTGGAGGCTCTTGATTGTGACGCAATCATTGTTGCAACGGGTCCTATGACTTCGCCTGAGCTTGCAAATAATCTCGCATCAAGGCTAAATGATGATTATCTTAACTTCTATGATGCTGCAGCGCCAATTGTTGAAGCTTGTACAATCGATGAGAGTGTAGTATTTGCTTCCAATAGGTACGAAGGGGCGACTAGTGGAGATTACCTCAATTGTCCTCTAAATAAAGAGGAGTACGAGCATTTTATTAATGAGTTATTGAACGGCGGAAAAGTCATTCTAAAAGAATTTGAAAAAGATGAGCTTTTCAATGCTTGTCAACCGATTGAGGAAATTGCTAGATCTGGTTTTGACGCTCCAAGATTTGGTCCTATGAAGCCAGTAGGACTCATAGACCCACGAGATGGAAAACGACCACATGCTGTTGTGCAACTCAGAAGCGAGAACACGCACAAAAGTGCGTACAATCTCGTAGGTTTTCAGACCAATTTGACCTTCTGTGAGCAAAAGAGAATTTTTAGGATGATTCCAGGGCTTGAAAATGCTGAATTTGTTCGCTACGGTGTGATGCACAAAAATATTTTCATCGACTCACCAAGGCTTCTTGACTCTAACTCTAATTGTCTTAAGCTCTCAAAATCTGTTGGTCTTCCTGTATACGTTGCAGGGCAACTCTGCGGTACTGAAGGTTACGTCGAGGCGATAAGAAGCGGTTTTAACTCAGCGATTTCGCTTTTAGCAACGTTGTTTGAAATTGAAGATCTGCCGCTACCACCAAATGAAACTGTGTTTGGAGCTCTCCTTAATTATGTAACAGATGTTAATACTAAGAACTACCAGCCTATGCATGTTAATTTTGGAATAATGCCACCTCTGCCAAAAAAAATTAGAAAAAAAGAAGAGAGATATGAAGCATATGCAAACAGAGCTAATTTTGCTATGAGTGAATATGCTTCTAAACTTAAGCAACTTGGAATTCTTTAGGTATGACCGAATTTGAAAACTTTTGCTTTCAGCTAGGGCTCGATGATGAGCATGAAGAGCTAGTCTCAAATTTTGAAGACTATCTTAGAGTTGAGCTTTCTAGAAGTGAGCATACTATAAGAAATTACGAAATTGATATTCGCAACTACATTTATTATTGTGAAGAAAACGAAATCGATTTAGCTAATATTTCTCATAGAGAATTTAGAAGATACGTAGCTGATATGGAAAAAGCTAAGTATTGTCGATCAACACAAAATCGCCATTTAAGTGCAATACGTACCTTCTATAGCTTTTTGATAGATAAAGGAATTGCAAGCGCAAACCCAGCGAAGGTTGTCTTAAACAAGAAGGATCCTTCAAAATTGCCTAGGGTGATGAAGGTGGATGAGATAGTTGCACTGCTCAATGTACAGCTAGAAAAGAAAAAATCGAACAATTCACCTTCTTGTGCTCGTGATTTGGCAATTCTAGAGCTCATCTATGCATGTGGTGCAAGGATTTCAGAGGTTTCCAACTTAAAGGTTTCTGACATTGATATAAAAGAGCATCAAATTAAACTTTTTGGAAAAGGCTCAAAGGAGAGAATAGTTCCATTGCATGACTTGTGTATAGATGAACTTTTAGACTATAGAGACAACTTTCGCCCAATTTTGTTAGGAGGAAAAATTTCAGATTACCTCTTTGTTTCAACAAGAGGCAACAGATTCAGCGAAGATGCCATTCGTCAAATGTTTAAGAAAACTCTTTTGGAGGCAGGACTTGATCTTTCGTATTCACCTCATTGCTTGAGACATAGTTTTGCAACTGATATGTTAAGTGGCGGTGCAAATCTCAGATCTGTGCAAGAGATGTTAGGGCACGCCTCACTGGCGACCACACAAATTTATACGCATGTCTCCCCAGAGCGTCTAAAACAAGTGCACTTACAAGCTCACCCGCGTGCTTAATCAAAAACCTCAACATTGAGACAATTTCGGGGACGAACTCCTAAAACTACGTCTATACAAGCTTGCATCGCTCTTTGTCGAAGCTCAATTATGCTCTCTGTTGAATGATATGCAGCATGAGGCGTTAAAATTGTGCGAGGAGCGCTCATAATTGGATGAGAAAAATCGAACGGCTGTTCTTCTTCAAATACGTCGAGTGCTGCCGCCCAAAGCTTGCCAGACCCTAGAACTTCAGCTAGAGCTACAGTATCTATTACTGCTCCTCTTGCCGTGTTGACTAGAGTCGCATCATCTTTCATCTTGTCCAATGCCGATCTGTCGATCAAATGCCTTGTTTGTTTAGTCAAAGGTGTATGAAGGCTTATTACATCACCTCTCCGCAAAAGCTCGTCAAACTCTACACATTCATATCCTTCAACTGTTCTTTCACCAACTTCTAAATGTGGAGAGTAGCAAATAACTCGAAATCCAAGCCCATATGCTTTTTTAGCAGTAGCTTTGCCAATTGCACCTAGTCCAATAACGCCAAAAGTTCTTCCTCGACATTGTCCCAATGGAAGAGCTGAGTGATGACCCCATCTGCCTTCTCTCATCTTAGCATCCATCTCTGGAATTTTGCGCAACGCTGCTAAAGTGAGTGCGATCGCATGATCTGAGACACACTCATCTCCATACCCGGGTACATTGCAAATTGCAACTCCAAATTCTGTTGCAGCCTCAACGTCTATCTCGTCGTAGCCCACTCCTGTTCTGCTCACAACTTTTAGGGAAGGACACTTTTCAAAAACTTCTCGGGTGAATATTGCATAAGAGGTCAGTGCCGCATCAGCCTTGTAGGAATTGATCGCCTCGATTACCTCCTGCGTGCTTCTGCCTTGTGATCTTGCAAAGTCAATGCCAGCCGACTTTGCCATCTCCATCTCTATTTCGTTATCCTCAAGGTCTGTATCTACGTCTAATATTAGTGGCAATTTATAAACCTCTCTTCTTTTGGATACTTAAGGAATGAGAACTTGAGCAAGCACACCGACAAAACATGAGGCAGTTAGCATAATAGCGACGATTTTAATATTGTCAGCAGGATTTCTGTTCGTCTTAAACAAAACTAGATATCCAATTCCACTTGACACCAGAAGACCACTCATCATTGCAGGCAAGCTTAGCGCACCATCGACATAAAGATCTGCAATTACAACAGAAGCTGCACAATTTGGTATAAGCCCAAAAATAGATGTGAGGAAGATTGATACGATCTCATTTTGAGTAACAAACTCAGAGAAAGCCTCTTCACCAATTGACTCAATTGCAATATTGATTGCCCACGTGACAATGAAAATAAATATCATCACCTGTATTGTGTGAACAAGAGAAGATTTTAGGATGATTATAGATCTGCGATGATGGTCGTGCGTATGGTGATGGTGGCTGCAAGCGTCCTTCTCGTCGTCATAATGTTCATAGACGCTCTCTGGATTGTTCTTGCACGAATTGCAATCGTGA
>CAVFJE010000117.1:0-4412 GCA_963622845.1 Dialister sp. CAG:486 | reverse complement strand
CAACTAGCGCGGGCTCCAAAACTGGCTCATAAGTTGTTGCAAAGTAATCATCTGCCAGCCCGCTTTCAAGAAGTTTCTTTTTTAGAGGAGAGACATTCGACGACATGAGAGCGTCGAATGCAACATTTACAACTTCGCATGTTACAACGTCTGTCATCTCGCCAATCTTAAATGCAAGAGCGGCGCAAGCAGATTGTTTGCTTGTAGCCATCTCGACTTGTTTAATGTCTGTCAAAACTTTGAGCGACTTGTCGAGTGGATTTTGCAATTGTTTGTTCTTTGACTCAAATTGCGACAGATAATCTTCATTGATAATTTTCAAAAAGCGCGCAATGTCAAGATTGCCATAAAGCGTAATGTAGGAATTGCTCGGGTGATAGTGGCGAGTATGCTCATCTAGAAAATCTTCATAGGTAAGCGTTGGAATTTTTGATGGCAAGCCACCTGATTCTTGAGCATAGGCAGTTTCGGGGTACAATCTTGTACAAAGCTCATCCATCATAACAGCATCAGGAGAAGATAGAGCACCCTTCATCTCGTTATAAACTACGCCAGAAAAGTCTAGCTTTGCATCTTGCGTCGTTTCAAAATGCCAACCCTCTTGCTCAAAAATCTCTCTCTTTTCATAAATTTGAGGATTAAAGACCGCATCAAGATAGACGTTCATCAAGTTCTCTAGATCTTGCTCACTAGTTGAAGCCACAGGATAAACAGTTTTGTCTGGGAATGTCATTGCGTTTAAGAAAGTTTGCATTGACGACTTCAAAAGATTGACGAAAGGTTCTTTTACAGGATAGCGTTTGCTGCCACAGAGAACAGAGTGCTCCAAAATGTGAAAGACGCCCGTTGAGTCTTTTGGCGGCGTCTTAAAAGCAATCGAAAATGATTTGTTGTTGTCGTTATTTTCCAGAAAGATTAGTCTAGCACCAGTTGCCTTGTGGCTTAAAATGTGACCAATTCCGTCAATTTCGGTTAAGTTTTGAGACTCCAACAGATCAAAGCCGTGCATCTCTGCAACGGCAGAAACAGTTTCATTATTTTTCATGGGCGAAATTAATCCTTTTTAATTTGAACGAATAGTTGAGGCGTCGGTCGCGGCAGCAGTAGTCTCTTCACTCGTAGTATCTGTGCTAGTCGTTCCTTTTTCAACTTTTGCGACGCTTGAAAGATCGATTGTACAACCGAGCCATTTCTTTTCAATTGTGTCGATAATTCCATTTGTTTTAAAAGTCTTGATTATTTGAGAAATCTTTGTAAGCAAGTCCGTGTTCGTCTCAGAAACTGCACAACAATATCCGCTTTCGCCTTCAAGAAGTGCAACTAGTTTTGCTTGTGAATTGCTTGAATTATTTGCGTGACTTCCAATGACAGCATCTGCTGCAACGTATTGCGCAGCTCCACTGGTGAGAGATTGAAACACTTCAGGCATGGTGCTGCTGGACGTCAGTGAATCTTTGCCATAAATGTTAGTAACTGCCCAAGCAGACTTCGAAGATGTTTGAGCAGCTATCTTTGGACTTGCGCCTTGAGCAGGTATTGAGTTCGCGTTTGCCTCGAGCGCAAAAAGGCACGTTCCCGTTGAGATGTACTCTTCAGTAAGTTTGGTGCCATTAGGTACATCAGACTTATCAACACCAAGAGCGATGTCGACTTCCCCATTTTGAATAGATTTGCCAGGTGTAGAACCTGTATCGACAATTTGTAGCTTTAGTCCCAACTCGTCAGCAATAGCACCTGCCAAGTCGACATCAATTCCGATGATTTTGCTAGTTCCCATGCCTGCCAAAGGAGAGAGAGACGTATTGACTCCGACCTTTAATGTGCCGGATTCTTTAATTGTAGGTGTGTTGATTTGTGCGCTCTTCAATTGCGGCGCCGAACCGTTCGCACAACCACACAAAGTTAGAGAAATTGCCAATAATAACGATACAAAAATTGCAGAAAATACTCTTCTAAAGTGTCTATTCACCGCTATCAAAATTGCCTCATTTCGAAATCTTGTAACTTTTCTCGCCTCTTCTTAGAAAAGACGCTTTCTCGCTTGACCTAGTCTTTGCCCCCACACTCGCACACTGGGCTTTTGCTTGCGCTCACTATGCCTCTCGCCCGTCTCTTGGCATCTTACCGAAGAGATAAAGATTGCTGATCTTCTTGCCTCAGCACATATATTAATTTCGGACGGTGCGACTTACTCCTAGAATACGCCATGCTCCGAAAGAGTGTAACTTGTCTAAAGCATTCCCTTTCTTACGTGGGTCCTTTTGACCGCATCTGCCTTGGACTTGAGGGATCTTTGGCTTGAAACCTCCAATATGCCAAACCAAAAACTCCTCGCAACTACAAACACAAGAAAGCTGTTGAAATTATATCACATAAGCATTATTGTTAAATATGATGACACTTTTATCGAACATATCAGAAATTGCAAAAGAGACCCTTTGGCCAACTCGATGTGCCATCTGTGACACACCTGGCGACGTAATATGCAAGGAATGTATGAAAAGAATCGATTTTATTGACGCTTGCCAAGCGTGTGAGCGCTGTGGTGCCCCATATTCTAAAAATCAATGCACCGAGTGTAACGACGTGATGATTGATAGCACACACTACGACAGCTTCCCACTTGATCAGCAACGTCATGCCGTGGCATTAAATGAAGAGACTCTACGAATTGTTAAAGTTTACAAAGATGCGCATGAGCGGCGTCTGTGTGAGTTTATAGCTAGCACAATTGCAAGATATATTGAACCGACGTGGACGCAAGCCGGAGCGCTTCTAACTTTTATCCCTGCGAGCGCTCAAGCTTATTCAAGACGTGGCTTTGATCATATGGAAGAGATTGCGCTCGAGATTTCGAATAGAACTAGTCTCCCGCTCATGTCTGTTTTTGAGAGACCAAGATCCAGCGACCAAAGGTCCCTAGGCAAAAAAGAGCGTATCGCCAATATGGAAGATACGATTGTTGTTAGAAGCGACCCCGCTCTATTAAGTCATCCAAATAGCATATTGCAAGAAATTGACTTTGAGTTGCCAATAATTGTCTGTGACGATGTAAGCACGAGTGGATCTACACTTTACGCTGCAGCGAAAGCGTTAAAGACATGCGGGTACAAGACCGTATATGGGCTTACATTTGGAAAAGTCTTAGACTAGTTCAATAAATCAAGTGCGATTTCGTATCCGCCACTACCTGAATTTAGACACTTTGAAACTCGTGCAATAGTCGTAGCACTCGCTCCCGTTTTCTTTTCGATTTCAACATAGGAGACGCCTTCACTTAAAAGACGAGCGACTTCAAGCCTTGAAGCGGCATCGCGAATTTCTCGCAAAGTGAAGAGATCTTCTAAGAGCTTTTCAACTTCACTTTGCTTGTCTATTTCTGCGAGCACCTTTAAGAGGTGCTTATATTCTTTACTATCTTTAGAGTTACTCATCTATTACTTTGATTGAAACTCAAAGTTCCATGACTTAAACTTGTCGTTGTGGCCATAGAGAACTTCAAAGAAATCATGCGAGAGCTGCTTCGTAATTGGTCCAGGTACTCCCGCGCCAACCGAAATGCCGTCAACCTCTGTTACTGGTGTGAGTTCAGCTGCTGAACCTGTCAAGAACATTTCATCAGCCACGTAGAGATCCGTTCTAACAAGCGTGCCTTCGCGAACTTCAATTCCTGCCTCTCGAGCAATCTTTATAACTGAGTCGCGCGTGATGCCCTCTAGAATACCAGTCGAGAGCGTTGGTGTAATCAAAACTCCGTCGCGCACGATGAATAGGTTTTCGCCCGTACCTTCACAAACGTGTCCTTGCTCATTTAACATTACTGCTTCAGCATAACCATGCTCCGTTGCTTCCAGCTTTGCCATGATGCTGTTAAAATAAGAAGCTGTTGCTTTAACTGCAGGTGGAATAGCGTTTATGCTTCTCTGTCTCCATGAAGAAGTGCCAACCTTGATGCCATGCTCTAATGCCTCGTCACCAAGATAAGCTGCCCATGACCAACATGCGATGACAACATCGGTGGTAGCGCCTCTTGGGTCAACACCCATCGTGCCATATCCGCGATAAACAATCGGGCGAACGTAGCAAGACTCCATCTCGTTGGCTTCCAACGTCTTGATAGTCGCTTCAACCAATTGCTCGCTAGTGTAGTCGATCTCAATCTTGGCAATTTTGCAAGATCTAATAAGTCTGTCCATGTGATCTTTCAATCTGAAGATGTATCTCTTGTCTGACGCTGGGTCCTTATAAGCTCTCATACCTTCAAAAACTCCACTTCCATAGTGAAGTGAATGCGAAAGAACGTGCGTTGTCGCCTCTGCCCAAGGGATTAGCTCGCCGTTTTTCCAGATGTATTTTGCCTCTTCAATTTTTGCCATCTCTAACCTCTAATCTTAGTCGTGCACTGTTAAAAA
>CAVFJE010000116.1:0-10375 GCA_963622845.1 Dialister sp. CAG:486 | reverse complement strand
TGTAATTCGCGACGCCAAGTTCAAAACATTCGGTTGTGGTGCTGCAATTGCAACTTCGTCTATGGCAACGGAGCTCGTAAAAGGCAAAACAGTTCAACAAGCTCTTGAAGTGACAAACAAGGCTGTCATGGAAGCTTTGGACGGTCTTCCACCTGTAAAAGTACATTGTTCTCTTTTGGCTGAAGAGGGAATTCATGCAGCACTTTGGGATTATGCAGAAAAGCACAATTTGAAGATTGAAGGGCTCGAAAAACCTGTTTCAGACATTTCTGAGCACGATCATGTTGAGCTAGTTGAAGACGAAGACGATCTCTAAGCTAATTTTATATAAGTAAAACTGCGTCATTTCTTCTATAATAAAGGTAAGTGGGTAAATTGTGCTGCACATGTGTAGTATAATGCCCGTTTGAAAAAGATGATTAAATGTAGCATTTAACTTGAGGAGAAGGACTAACAAGATGGCAAAAGATCGTTCAGCACAAATAAAGGTTGTTGGCGTTGGTGGTGCTGGCACGAATGCAATAAATAGAATGGTAGAAGCTGGCGTTCAAGGCGTCGAGTTCATTGCCGTTAATACAGATAACCAAGCGTTGATGATGAGCAACGCTGATAAGACTGTTCATATCGGCGAGGAGCTAACAAGAGGTCTTGGAGCGGGAGCTAATCCTGAGATTGGTTGTCAAGCAGCTGAAGAAAGCAGAGATGAGCTTCGCGATGTGCTAGGCGATGCGGACATGGTGTTCGTGACTGCTGGCGAGGGTGGTGGAACAGGAACTGGTGCAGCACCTATCGTTGCAGAGATTGCAAGAGATGAGATTGGTGCTTTAACCGTTGGTATAGTCACTAAGCCATTTATGTTTGAGGGCCGCCAAAGACGCAACCAAGCTGAACAAGGCGTTGAGCTGCTCTCAAGCAGAGTAGATACTCTCATCGTTATTCCTAACGATCGACTTTTAGAGATTGTAGATAAAAAGACATCGATGCTTGACGCATTTAGATTAGCTGATGATACTTTGCGCCAAGGCATCCAAGGTGTAACTGACCTAATCACAATTCCAGGTCTTATCAATCTTGACTTTGCTGACATTCGTACAGTTATGAAAGATGCGGGTACAGCGATGATGGGAATTGGTATTTCTGCTGGCGAGAATAGAGCTTTGGAGGCAGCACAACAAGCTACAAACTCTAATTTGTTAGAGACGAGCATTCAAGGTGCTACACGCGTTCTTTTCTCGATTGCTGGCGGAGTGGATCTAACGCTAACTGAGGTAGCTGAGGCTGCTAAGACGATAGAAGCTTGTGCGGACGACAATGCAAATATTATCTATGGTCAAATTGTTGACGAGACTCTGAAAGATTCTGTCCGTGTAACAGTTATTGCAACGGGCTTTAGCAATGCGGCTAAAGCGAGCGATTTTGGACTAGGAGAACCTGGTGCTTCTAATCTTTTCGCTCCGACGACACAAGGTAGCAATATCGCTGCACCTAAAGCATCGTCGAATACAGGCGGAAACTCTATAAGTAGCGGAGAAGACTATATTCCAGAGTTCCTACGCAGACGCGGCTAACAAAAAGTTAAATGTTTCTTGATTTAGCTATAGTCATCACGACGTACAATCGTCGTGAGCTATTGCGTGAATTGTTAAAAAGCATCAGAGAGATGACTGTGCAACCCGCGGCAGTCTTTTTGGTTGATAACGAATCGCACCCAGATACAGAAGCTCTTGCTAAGGAATTCAACGTTGAGCTCTATGTTCCTATGTATGAAAATACAGGCGGAGCTGGTGGCTTTTCTAGAGGAGTTGAGCTTGCATATAAAGCAGGCTATGAATGGATCTGGATTATGGATGATGATGTGGCAGTTTTGCCAGATGGTTTGGAAAAATTGTCTGTTTGGTTGAAGAAATCCGAAGAGTTATATGAAAGCGGCGTCGACCTCAGTGAAGTGCCGAGTGTATTTCAAACCTTCAAATACAATTGGGATGGAAGCTTCTTCTATTGGCAATATCAATTCTTCAATAAGTTGTGGATACCTAATCCTCTTGCACCAAGCAAATTTGGCGAGGACGAGAAAGCAAGAGAGATGAATACAATGTGCTTTGAGGGAGGCGTTGTTAATCGGCGCGTCATTGAAAAAATTGGTTATCCTGATTTTCGATATTTTATCTATTGGGATGATACGTTGTATGGCTACCTCGCGTCAAAAGTAACAAAGATGTTGCTGATAAGAGATTATTGCATGAGGCGCACAAGAGAGATTGATAATGTCAAAATTGGGCGTGCAAGAAAGTTGAACTCAACCAGTAATTTGTCTAGGTACCACATTATGAAAAATCGCGGTCATATGGCGCATTACTTGAAGGAGCATGGCGATTATAACGCGCTTATTTTTTCTCTTGGTACAGCACTTACTTTTGCCAAAGAATTCATCAGGCTTTTTGTGTCGCATGAATTTACATCGGGTCTTCCCATGCTGTTTAAGGGCATGAAGGAAGCTAGAGCAATTCGAAAAGAAAAGCATTGGAAAACCTATCAATATATTCATCCAGTTGAGGTTGTTCCAGCAAGATAAATGAGCAATTATCCAAAATTGAAAGAAATATTGAGCGAACTAGACGCCAGAGGATTACTCAAAAATTGTCCACAAGATTTGAGGGAGCGAGAAGTCTTCGGTGCTTATTGCGATAGTCGAAGATACAAGCGTGGTGGCATCTTTATTTGCAAGGGGCGAGATTTTAAGGATGACTATCTCGATTATGTAAAGAATCGTGGATGCGAAGTTTATTTTCATAGTGGTCAAGTTGACGGTGGTATCGAAGTCACAGACATAAGACAAGCTATGGCAATCATCTCAAGGATTGCTTGGGAAAAACCCGATTTGAATTTGAAAATTATCGGGATTACTGGCACTAAAGGAAAAACTACTGTCGCAAATTTCGTAAAGTCTGTTATAGATAGTGCTTATCAAGTTTGTGGAATGATAGGAACTCATCATGTCTTTGATGGTGCAAAACACATTACAACACCAAATACCACGCCTGAGGCGCCTGAGCTTTACGAATATTTGAGTGAGATGGTAAAAAATAGGTGCACTTATTGTGTGATGGAGATTTCCTCACAAGCTCTAAAATATGACAGACTTGGCGACATGGACATCGATGTGGCATGTATTACTAATATTGGCGTAGACCACATTTCTGAGGTAGAGCACCCTTCTCTTGAAGACTATGTCAACAGCAAATTTTTGATTCAAAATTTAGCGAAGAAAGTTGTAATCAGCGATCATCTCCCTTTAGTTGACGATGTTGAAGAACTTGTCGAGAAGCAACTGAAAAGCTCAAATAGCAACTTTTGTGAATTTGGAGAGACTAACAATGACATCGAATTAGAGATGATTGGCAAGTTCAATCAGGACAACGCACGTGCTGCTATAAAAATTTGTGAGTTGCTAGGTTTTGACAAAGAGTTCATAAATCGGACCATAAAGACTGCGAAGGTTCCAGGCAGAATGGAAATAACGCCTGCACGTGACGGGCGCCTGATAGGAATAGTTGATTATGCTCATACTAAAGAATCATACGAGTTGTTCTTTTCAGCAATCAATGAAAAATATAGAGATGCCTATAAGATTGCCTACTTCGGGGCAAGTGGTGGAAAGGCGGTTTCTCGTCAGGTAGACTTGCCAATGGTCGCTTCAAAATATGCAAATTTTATAATCATTACAAGCGACGACCCCGGAGATGAGGATCCAAGAATTTTGTGCGAAAAAGTCGCAAGTCATCTTGAGTTGGACGAGACTTGTTTCTGTATCGAGGAAAATCGAGATAAAGCTTGTGCAGAGGCTTTTGAAGTTGCAAATAATATGCTAGAAAAACATGCAACCGTGGTGGTATGTGCTCTTGGCAAGGGAGACGAGGATGTATGTGTGGCAAAGCCGCATTCAATTCCTATAATTCCAGATACGAGTCATGTAAAAAAAATGATTGAAGAATATAATGAGCGCTTGTAATTTGTGTGCGCGGAAGTGCTCAATCGATCGCGGCTGTGGCGAGATTGGTTTTTGCAACTCATCATCGACGATGACTATAGGAAGAGCAGATTTACACCTTTGGGAAGAGCCGCCACTTAAAAATTCGGGTGCGCTATTCTTCACGAATTGCTCCCTTAGATGTGTCTATTGTCAAAATTGGAAAATCTCTCAAAACAACGAAGGCAAACACATTACTGCCGATGAGCTCGGTGATATAGCCTTTGAACTTAAAGAAAAGGGTGCAGAAAACATCAATATCGTCACAGGTACTCACTTTGCTCCTCAAATTATAGAAGGTCTTACAAAAGCAAAAGAGCGTGGACTCGATCTTCCAATCGTTTGGAACACATCAAGTTACGAAACAATCGAGACTGTTAAGTTGTTGACAGGCATCGTCGATGTTTGGCTTGCAGATTACAAGTATTCAAATCCTCTTCTAGCAAAAGATCTCTCTGTGGCTCCTGATTATTGTAGCGTTGCCCTTGCTTCTCTGTCGCAAATGATAGATGACGCAAAGTACTGTGAGCAATTGCAATGTCCAGGTGTTATCGTTCGTCATTTAGTCTTGCCTGGGCTCATCGACAATTCAAAAGAAGCGATTAGGCAATTGTACGAGAATTTTGGTGAATCAGCAAAGCTGTCCATCATGAGCCAATACACCCCGATTATTGCTCAGCGAAATGATCCAAAGATTAGGCGTATTTTAGACAAGTATCCCTCTCTAGCACGATGTTTAACCGAGGAAGAGTACGAGGAAGTATTAGACTATGCAGATAATCTTGGCATAGAAGACTATTTTTGGCAAGACGGTCAGTCTTGCCTAGAATCTTTCATCCCCGAATTTAATCTCAAAGATTAGAGTAGCTTTGCGATTTTTACAGCGTTGGTAGCTGCACCAATTCTAATTTGATCTCCTGTACACCAAAGAGTTAGCGATTTGCTTGGATCGGGCGCGCTTATGTCTTGCCTTATGCGTCCAACCATCACTAAATCTTGCTCAGCAGTGTAAAGTGGCATAGGGTATCTTAATTTCGAGTCTGCCGAGTTGATATCGTCTACTAGTTTTACTCCTAGAGCGCCCTTTAAGATCTCACGAGCTTTTTCTGGTGTCATCTCATCATCAAATTCAATGGTGATAGATTCTGAGTGTGACCTTGCTATAGGCACTCTTACACACGTGCAATTAACAGCTAGAGCGTCGTTATGAAGAATTTTTCTACCTTCGTTTTGCATCTTCATCTCTTCACTTGAGTAACCCACTTCATCAAAATCTCCAATTTGAGGAATAAGATTCATAGCGAGTTGAGAAGCGAATGCTTTAGGCTCAGCGACGCTCTCACCCTTTGCTATGGCGTTGATTTGCTCCATGAGCTCATTAATACCAGGAATTCCTGCACCAGAAGCTGCTTGATATGTTGAAACTATCATGCGATTTATCTTGCTGACCTTGTTAAGTGGAGCTACAGCTAGAAGAGCGATTATAGTTGAACAGTTGGGATTAGCGATAATGCCGCTATGCGACTTTATGTCTTGGGGGTTTACATCAGCAACAACTAGCGGAACATCATCTTGCAAGCGATAAGCAGAAGAGTTGTCTACGACAGTGGCTCCTGCATCTACTGCATGAGGGATAAATTTTTGCGCGATATCGTTTTCAACCGCGCTAAGAACTATATCTTGACCTTGAAAAGCGTCATCGCTTGTTTGCTCAATTTGAATATCTTGATCTCTAAATTGGACTACTTTGCCAGCGGAAGACGCACTTGCCAATAGTTTTAGATTTGCAATGTCAAAGTTTTGCTCATCAAGACAAGTGAGCATTTGTTGGCCGACAGCTCCGCTCGCTCCTAGTATACAAACATTTTTCGCACTCACAAACTTTCTCCTTCTGTCAATACAAATTCATCGTAAATCGTCTTTACACATTTATCGAAATCGTCATTAGAAACGCCTACAACGATAGTTCTCTCTTGACTGCTTTGCGAAATCATCCTGACATTTATGCCAGCGTTGCCAATGACACCTAACAATTTTCCAGCTGTACCAGCCTTTGAAGGCATGTTTCTGCCTACAACCGAGATAAGAGCAAGGTTTTCGTTTAGCGTAACATTATCAGGTTCTAGCTCTTGTTTAATTGCCGACATTATCGAGTAAATATTCTCTTTTACATCGCGAGAGTTGACGACGATCGAAAAAGAGTTGATGCCTGTCGGAATATGCTCAACTGACACTCCATAGCGTTCAAAAACGGAAAGTACGCTTCGCAAGAAACCGACGCTATTAGCCATTTCAGTTTTATCGATATAGATGCTAAGAAAGTCTTTGCGACCTGCTATACCCGTTATTAGAGGATCGCCCTCTTGAGGTTCCCACTTCTCTCTAATAATAGTGCCAGGTGCGCTTGGATCGTTTGTGTTTTTGATAACGATAGGTATGTTGCTCTCTCTAACTGGAAATATTGCTTCTTCGTGAAGAACGTTGGCACCCATATATGAGAGTTCTTGCATCTCGTCAAAAGTGATTCGCTCGATAACGCGAGCAGCTCCGACGATTCTAGGGTCAGCAGTCATAAAACCGCTCACATCTGTCCAATTTTCATAGAGATCAGCATTGAGAGCACTAGCAAGCAAAGAGCCAGTAATGTCTCCGCCACCTCTGTCAAGAAGTTTTATTTGACCATCGCTCGTGCCACCATAAAAACCTGGCATCACAAAGTGTTTCGTATTCTCAACAACATCACGAATCGCCTTCGTTGTCTCTTCGTAATTTAGAGATCCATCGTGGTGAAACTTGATTGCATCAGCTGCATCAACATATTCGTAACCGAGATATTCTGCCATAAGGTGGGCTGTTAGCCACTCCCCGCGAGAGATGATATAAGCTTCACTATCGTAAGAAAGGTTGTTTATGAAATCATCGAACTTTTCTTCTACAGGGTATTTAAGTCCAAGCTCTTCTTTAATTTCGACAAATCTGCTCTTTATATCTTGAAGCAAGCTTGTGCTGTCAACATGATAATTTCTGTGTGCAACCACAAGACAAAGAAGGTCAGTGACTTTGTTATCACCTGCAAATCTTTTTCCTGCAGCAGAAACACAAACGTATCTTCTAGCTTCGTCAGCTTCTATGATCTTCTTGATTTTTCTGAATTGATCAGCATTTGCAGTTGATGATCCGCCAAACTTTGTAATTTTCAGCATTTTTAACAAATCTCTTTCTCATTAAAATTCATAATTGAGACCTGCCATGAAAGATTCGCTGTCGACCTCTAGTGCACGTCTCAAAATATCATTAGCAGACATTGGGTTTTGATTAGCTACCAAGAAGTAATTTTCGTTGATCTCTACAGATGATTGTGGAATTACATCTTTTGCACTTGTTCGATAAACATAACTAGATTGCATAATTGATGCGTCAAAAACAAGTTGGCGATCAAAATTATATTTGGGTCGATAGCCTTGCATGCAATCGATTATGTCTTGTACAATTGCATTTGCAGTTGGAAATTCACCTGCACCAGCACCAAAGAATTTCAATTCTCCGATGGTTTCGCCTCTTAGAGATACAGTGTTGAAATATCCAGGTGTGTTAGCTTCTAGTGAGGCTTTGTCACAAAGTTGCGGCTCGACAGTGATGCAATATTTATCACCATCTCTAACACCTTTAGTAATCATTCGAACGTTTAGTCCCATTTTGTCGAACACGTTAATGTCTTCAGCTTTAAGGTTTCGAATACCAGCCATCGGAATTTGGTCTGTGCAAAGTGTGTCGAATGCAATGGACGCGCTAATCATCGTTTTTGCCTTAACATCGTCGCCATCAATATCAGCACTTGGGTCTGCTTCAGCATAGCCTCTCTCTTGTGCCTGCTTTAGGGTTGCTTCGAAGTTAGCTTTGCGCTTTTCCATTCTGTCAATAATGAAGTTCGATGTGCCATTTATAATGCCGCTATATTCGATAATTTCATCGATCCTCTTCGCGCGCATCAAATTGTGTATCCAAGGCACGCCGCCGCCAGCAGTAGCTTCAAGAAACAGTCCCACATCGTTCTTATTTGCTGCACTCACAAAATCGAAGAAGAATTTCGAGACAACTGCTTTGTTCGAAGTGACAACATGCTTTCCAGCATTGAGTGACGCTAAGATAAACTCGTGCGCAGGCTCAATACCGCCCATGCACTCCACAACAACATCTATAGATTCGTCTTGGACGATATCATCTATCGAATCTTTGAAGCGCCCGTCCCCTTCAATCTTTTTTAAATCAAGAATTTTCGTAACTTCAAGTTCTTTAGTTTGAGCGGCCGATGAGCTGATAATTTTGTCAACTCCACCTCCTACTGTACCGCGTCCCAATAAGCCTATCTTCATTAATTCCTCGTTTCTTTTTTTAATCGCATGTTCGTTATTTCAAAAATTGCTTTATTGACTGTATTATACTTGTTAAGGTCAATATGAATGCTAGTTTTGAAATAAAACGAATATCGGTTCGAGAAATTAATGTAGCTTTTACACAAATTGGACATGGTGACAAATATGCCATTATTTGCCAAGGTTGGGGTACAGATTTTACGCTTTATGAGAGTATAGCAAACGCCATCGAGGATGACTATACAATTGTCCTATTCGATTTTCCTGGCTTCGGGAGATCACCGGAGCCAAAAGAGGCTTGGAATGTGTCGCAATATTGTGATTTCTTCGAAGATTTTTTGAGAGCTCTCGATATTACCAGAGCAACACTAATTGGTCACTCTTTTGGCGGTAGGGTAATAATTGAACTTGAGAATCGATTAGAGAAAGATTTAACGACCGACAAGATTGTTTTAATCGACAGTGCTGGAATCATGCCAGAGCGCTCAAGTCTTCAAAAATTAAAAGCTAAGATTTTCAAGTTGAAGCGTTCTTTTTTGACTTCTAAGATTGTCTATGCTCTTTTCCCAGAAGTTATTGATAATTGGATTTCAAGACAGGGCAGCCAAGATTACAGAGTTGCGTCGCCGATTATGAAGCAAGCACTCGTGAAAGCAGTCAACTACGATCAAAGAGAAATGCTTTCTAAAATTGACGTGCCAACACTTTTAATTTGGGGTGAAGATGATGATGCAACACCTCTTAGTGATGCAAAAATTATGGAGAGAGAAATACCAGACGCAGGACTTGTTGTTTTCTCTGGCTGTGGTCACTACTCTTTTCTAGAGCAGAGTGTGCAATTTAGAAATGTTTTGAGGTCGTTTGTATGCTAGACATCTCAAGTGCACTTGCATATGCAATATCTTTGCTAATAGCAATCTGCCCGATGTGGCTCGCATTGCGTTTCAACTTGCATATGCTTCAATTAAATGTCTATAAAAACGCAGAGCAAATAACTTGGCTCATCGAAAATAAAAGAAAGCAATGGCTACTAGTCCTTTTAATAGTGCTTGGGATTTTTGATTGCTTATTGCCAAGTCTAGCTTTACATGTCTTTCTTGTTCTCATCTATTTACTCACATGGTTGATATTTAGAGCGATGAAGCGCATCTATAGTGCTAAGAAGCCAATAGTCTTTACTAGTAGAGTTAAAAGGTTAGTTGCAACGAGCATCATTTTGAATGTCATAGTTTTAGCGCTTAGTTTTGTCTTTGGTTTCGGTCCAGGAGCTATCGCTATAGTGGTGGGAGGGCAATTTTTTATCCCTTTGCTCGCAAATATAATTAACTCTCCTATAGAAAAAGCTGTGCAAAACTATTACATAAACGATGCGAAAAAGATTCTAAAAAACTGTCCTGATTTGATAATAATTGGAATTACAGGCTCTTATGGCAAGACGTCTATGAAGTTCTACCTAAAGGAACTTTTGTCTTCAAAATATAGAGTATTAGCCACGCCAGAGAGTTATAACACACCTATGGGCATAGTAAAAACTATTCGTTCCTCGCTCAAACCCTCTACAGAGATTTTCATCTGCGAGATGGGTGCCAGATATGTAGGCGAGATAAAAGAGATTTGCGATATTGTGCATCCAACACATGGTGTCATAACTTCAATTGGACCAGCCCATCTCTCAACTTTTGGAAGTTTAGAAAATATCCAAAAAACAAAATTTGAGTTGGCTGATAGTTTGGCAAGCGGTGGGCTTTTGTTCTTGAATGCAGACAGCGTACTTGTCACACAAGAAGCTGCTAGTAGAGATTTGCACCCCGTGTTCTACAGTGCAAAGGGCAGTGATGTGGCTGAGTATGTGTGCAAAACAGAAGAGCTCAATGATGCGGGCTGTGACTTTAGCTTTGAAGATAAATCAATCGGCAATCTTTGTCACTATCATACTAAGCTTGTTGGTGAGCACAACGTTATCAACCTATGCGGA
>CAVFJE010000115.1:865-5633 GCA_963622845.1 Dialister sp. CAG:486 | reverse complement strand
CTATTACCACTGAGTCATACGCTTGCATAACTGGATAGAGAAACTCATGCATCGAGATTGGTTGATTGTTTTTGTAGCGATTAGCAAAGTCGTCTCGCTCAAGAATTCGCGCAACTGTGAATTTGCTCATCAATTGAAGGAGATGCTCAGTATCGAGAGAGCAAATCCAATCGGCGTTATAGACGAGCTCTGTTTTATCTGGATCTAAAATTTTGAATGCTTGGTCCACATAAGTCTGTGCATTTATTGCGATCTCTTCAGCGCTGAGTTGAGGCCTCGTTGAATTTCTGCCGCTAGGATCTCCAATTAGAGCAGTGCCATTGCCTATAATCAAAATAACTTGATGACCAAGATCTTGAAATTGACGAAGTTTTCGCAAAGGAACAGCATGTCCAATGTGGATATCTGGAGCTGTCGGGTCAACACCAAGCTTAATCTTTAACTTTCGCCCAGATTCTAACTTCTCTTTTAGCGCATCTTCTGGAACTATTGTGGCAGTTCCGCTCTTTAAGATGTGCATCATTTCATCAACTGTTGCCATTATTTTAAAACCTCGCATATCAAAATCTCTTTTTTAGCACTTAAACTATTGTAATAGAAAGTATCAAATATAGTGAAACCTGTTCATTTTAAGGTTTCTTTGTAAGCATTACGCAAAAATGAGCATCACTATTCTCTGTCAATATAGGCTCTCTAATAATTTTTAAAAATCGAAAATCGGTGCCTTCTTTTGATTGCAGAAATTTTTCTATTGTATCCATATTCTCTTCAGGCGTAATGGTGCATGTCGCATAAAATAACTTGCCGCCGCATTTAACAAATCGTCCCAAATTTTCAAGCATTTTAAGCCCAAGCAACGCAGAGTTATTAATTGCTTCTCTTTCAATACGCTGCCTTATCTCTGGATGTCTTCGTATCGTCCCCAACCCACTACACGGAGCATCGATGAAAACTCCATCATAGAGAATATCAGTGCTAAACTCAGTAGCATCACAGCAATAAATATTGTCAACATCAAACCCTAGAGCACTCGCTCGCTCTTTCATGACTTCACATTTTTTCCTTGAGAGCTCTAGGGCATCATATCTGTCCCACTCAAGCTTAAAATGATGCAGAAGTGCACTCTTAGTTCCCCTGCCAGCCCCAACTTCCAAAAATTTTGATTCTCCATCCATCTCACTAGCAATAGATTTTGCAATCTCTTGAGAAGAGATGTCAGCTGTGACCTCACCAATTTTGTTAACATGCGCAGGAAGAAGCGAGTCTTTCATAAATTTAATTGCTGTCTCTCTGCCCAAATTTTCCAAAAGATAGCTTGTCGTCCATTTTTTAAGAGAGTATAGATTTGCAAGATCATCGCTCGACATATCGTCGCTATTTAGTGTTTGCAATCGTTCATAGGTGCTATTTTTATCTACTTGATGCAAAATAGCATTAACAAGACCTATAGCATGACTTGCCTTCATTTTTGTCAACTCAACGTATTCATTAATAACTACATCCGGTCTTTTTTCCAAAATTTTCAATTCATAAGTAGCAAGACGCAAGGCAGTCCTAACGCTGGGAGCCATCTTTGTTTTCTTGTCGCAAGATTGTTCAATTATGAAATCTAGAGTAATTACATGTTGAAGTGTGCCTGTTACAAGGTTAGTTACGAAATCTACATCTCTCGCATCGAGCTCTGAATTTGAAAGTTTTTTATGCAACAATTGTGTAGGAAACTCATTTTTGTTCTTGCCAGGCATCAATATTTCCCAAGCAATGAGGCGCGTTTTTGTGCATCTTGCCATAATTTAGAGCGATTTCCAAAGAGCTATATTCTCGCGAATATTCTTGCTTCCTGCAACAAAAGAAATCGCATCCATGCTCTTTTTTCCATCAGGCTTAATAGTTTTGACTTTAAGACTACCTTGTGTGCAACCTAAAACGAGCTCTTTATTTTGCCAACTTGCTGACCCAGCATTTACTTCGGCAATTGAAAGTTCAGCTTCAACAATCCTGACATGTCGTCCATCAATTTCACATCTCGCAGGTGCGCTATTGCTTGACGCGAGTACTCTTCTGTAGTTAAGCTCTGAGCTATCGCTTGGATCCAACATCACGTCTGTCTTTTCAATCTTCTTAGCATACGTTGCTAAGCTCGGGTCTTGTTTATGCCAAAAAACCGAGCCCTCTTCAATATCCGAGAGCGCTTGCATAAGCAAATTCGCACCGACAATTGCAAGTTCGCAACGAAGCTGTTCACTCGATTCCCCAGCACCGTCAATACTATTACTCGCGCAATAATCGCCTGTGTCCATGCCTTCATCCATCTTCATGATCGAGACACCTTGTAGAGTATCTCCAGCTAGAATCGCTCGCTCAATTGGTGCCGCTCCCCTCCAACGCGGAAGCAAAGAGGCATGAACATTTATGCATCCAAATTTAGGTATTTCTAGCACCTCTTTAGGAAAGAGGCATCCATAGGCAGCAACGACAAACACGTCAGCTTCGAATGATTTTAAAGCCTCCAACATGCTCTCGTCAGATAACTTTGAAGGTGTGAAAACATCAACATTGTTAGCTAGTGCCAACTCCTTCGTTACACAAGGTTGCAATTCTTTGCCACGCTTACTTGCCTTATCTGGACGCGTAAAGACAGCAACTACTTCATGTTTTGATGCTAAGAGTTCCTCTAAAATGTCACGCGCGAACTGTGGTGTACCGAAAAAAACGACTTTCATCTATTGTTTTCTCTCGCCCTCTTTTTCAATAGAAATTGAAGTGTCTCCAGGCTTTCTTCGCTCTGCCTTAGCCAACTCATAAGCCTCTAGAGCTCGAAGGCGAACTCTTGGGGTACAAGACTCAAAAAGCGTTATCCCATTTAGATGATCGATTTCATGCTGAATGCAGCGACCCAACAAACCGTCTCCTTCAAGCTCCCACATCTCGCCTTCCAGGTCATAGTAGCAAACTCTAACAAAAGGCTTTCTCCATATTGGAACGCTAACGCCGGGGCATGACAGACACCCTTCTGTCTCTTCAACTTCTTCGCCACTAAGCTCAATAATTTCAGGATTTATCAAAACTATTGGATCTCTGCTAGATTTATCATCGACGTCATAATAAGTGTCTATTACACAAACTCTGCGATTGTCGCCCACTTGCGGAGCTGCAATCCCGCAACCGTTGTTGTTATACATATTGCTAGTCATATCTTTAACTAGCTTGTCTAAACTCTTGTCCCCAATCTCGCATTCCACACATCTCTCATTTAGTAGCGAATCTGGATATGTAACAATTTTTGCCATATTACTTTAATCTTTTGCGCCTCTCTACAAGCTTCTTTTCTTTGTATACTCTACAACTTTTTCACTTATAGATTGTATCTCACTTAAAATGTTCTCGGCCTCCTCTGCGCCCTGACCTGACGCAATTCGAACATTGAGATCCTCAATATTCTCTTTGCAATCCTCAATCAAACATGAGTAAACGCTAGTTTTAAGCCCTCTTCTCGCCTCTTCTTCAGCTCGCCCAATGTACTCTGTCACAACGCTTTGAGCTTCAGGAATTTTGCGTTCCAGCTCAGACAATATTTGCTTTGACGTCTTGCTCAAATCTTGGCTCAACTCATCTAAAATAATGTCAATTATCATCTTGTAGTGATTAGACTTCCATCTAATTTGCTCAATCAAATCTGCCATTTCAAGCACAAGATTTGGAAAAAGTGCACAAATAGAGACGATGTCTTTCTCATTTGCAAGCCTATTTTTACTCGCCGAACTCCTTAAATCTGGAGCATCATAAGTTTTGGACTCTGTTTCTGGTATTGAATTCTTTTTTTCTTGAATTTGTGAGACCGTATTATTTGGCTTCCTTAGATTTGCTAATTTCAGTAGTGCATCATTTTCACTAACACGAAGCCTGCTCGCAATTGAGACTGCGTAATCTTTTGCCAAAATTGAATCTTTGATAGGCGCGAGTATTGAGATACAACTCACTAAAGCTCTGCTCCTGCCCTCAGGCGTGGAGAGATCGAAGTTCTCCATTCTTCTTGAAATGCCATATTCAATCAGAGGTCTGGCCTTAAAGACCTGGTCTTCCAGCGCTTCACTGCCATGGACGTCTATAAACTCGGCTGGGTCAAGTCCGCCCGGAAGTGTAACGGCATAGAGGTCGCACCTTGTCTGTCCAGCTTCAGGCGTCATCGAATAATCGATAAATTGAAGAGCTCTCTCGGCGGCACGCTTACCAGCTTCATCTCCATCGAATAGATAAATAATTTTCTTTGACGCAAAGCGGTTCAACAACTTAATATGTGAGGCAGTAAGCGATGTACCAAGCGTGGCAACGGCATTGTCTATGCCAGCCATATGCATTGCGATAACGTCGGTGTATCCCTCAACAACAATCGCCTCTCCGCTCTGTATCATCTTGTTCTTTGCTTTGTCAAGCCCAAAAAGGACATTCGACTTATGAAAAATAGGAGTCTCAGATGAGTTTAGATATTTTGGATTTCCCTCACCTATGACTCTACCGCCAAAAGCCACGCAACTCCCGCTTATATCAAAGATAGGAAACATGACTCTGTTAAAAAACCGATCCCTCAAAGTGCCTTGCGAACTAGTTGCTAAATTTGCTTTGATTATTTCTTCATCGCTATACCCTGACTTGCGCAAATGCGCAATAAGAGAGCCATTGCCTGGTGCATATCCAAGATGCCAAGCCTTGGCAACTTCACTGCCAAATTTTCTGTTAGCAAGGTAGTCTCTGGCACGCTGAGCTCCTT
>CAVFJE010000115.1:0-855 GCA_963622845.1 Dialister sp. CAG:486 | reverse complement strand
TCTAAGAAGTTGGACAGAAAAAAATTCAACTGATGCTGCACAACACTCTTTTAGTCTAGTCTTAAATCCTGAATTTTGCCCGCTGGACTTTACTTCTTCTATCTCTATATTCGCACGATCAGCCAACATTCGCACAGCTTCTATGAAATCCACTCCATGAAGTTTCATGACATAAGTAAAAACACTTCCGCCCTCTCCACAGCCAAAGCAATGCCATAGATTTTGAGAGGCGTCAATCTTGCAAGACGGCGTTTTCTCTTTGTGAAAAGGGCAACAACACCAAAAGTCTCTGCCTTTTTGCCTCACCTGTGTAACTTCTGAAACAAGAGAAACAAAGTCGGTAGCTTCCGAGACCCTATCTATGTCCTTTTCTGAGATCATCTAATCATTCGTCGCATAGAGATAAAACTTAAGAATATTAAGATATTATACATATATAAATTTATCACAATTAAAGGAGCTAAATAAACGTGACTAACCTCCCGAATGACCAAATTCCATACTTAAGGTTAAACGCAGAAATTGAAGAGCGCATTATTGCGGATCGCAAAAATAATATTGCGAATCCATATAGATTTCCCGACGAGAGCATTATTCGCAGACATGATTTGAAAAATGACTATGGTACGCTTTCGCGACCAGATTTTATGCGAGACGTTGAAAAGATAATTAACATTCCAGCATATAACCGCTACAATGGCAAAACACAAGTTTTTTCGCTGGTTGAAAATGATGATATCACAAGGCGTGGATTGCATGTTCAGCTAGTTAATCGCGTAGCTCGAGGGATTGGGCAACTTCTCTATCTCAACCTCGATCTAATAGACGCAATCTCTCTCGGTCATGATCTTGGGC
>CAVFJE010000114.1:0-3506 GCA_963622845.1 Dialister sp. CAG:486 | reverse complement strand
GAACCTCACCTCTTCGAAGAGTTCGCGGCTGCTATTCGCGACGATGTGGATGTGGTACTGACAAGCTTTTCTACTTATAACGATAAGTGTAAGTGCAAGTTCCCAGCTCCTTGGTCAAATCGTTATACAGATGTTTTTAAGGATGATGGAGAAACTTTGTTTACTTGGGAAATCGAGCCAGACATATTCTTTGAGATGGTACAAAACATTCCTTGGAACAAGGTCGTTCGAAAATCAATTCTAGATGAGTGGGACATTAAATTTCTTGACACGTATTTATCTGAAGACATGTCGTACTCGATTAAAGCTTGCGTAATGGCTAGAAACATTGCCAGACTTGGAAATTCCAACGTCGTTCATAGGGAGTATACAGGCACTTCTGCCATGGATTTGAAAAATGAACATGCGCTAGATTTTTTAGTCGCGCTTGAAGATCTAAAGCAATGGCTTACCCAAGCGGGATTATTTCTTGACCTGAGAGCTTCTTTCGATAGATGGACTTTGAATGCCTGTCTTTATAATTTGACCACGCATAATGACGAAGTTGCCCTGCAATCTCAAGTCGAAGCAATTTGTACGGAATACTTCGGGCTTTTCGCTCAATATCAATCCGACTATCGAAATGTGCTTTTCGAGGGTCTTAGCGATGACCATAAAGAGCTCGCACAATGTCTTTATGGCAGAGATTTGAATCAAGAAGATTTGCTCTACATAGTTAAAGATTTGCGCAATTTAAATAGACTAGAGGACAGAGCTAGAAGACAAAAATTGTTGTCGCCACTTTTCAGATCTAAAAAAATCTACGAAATGGTTGAGGGTCTTATGAAAAGGCGTCGTATGGCAAGCAAGTAGCGAATTCGACGAGCTCTCTTGATTATGTTTAAGTTGTTATAAACTATCTATAGCAATGTTTACAGCTTTAGCAGAGATAATAAAAGAGAATTGGAATTGGCGAGGTCATGTCAAAAGCCTTGCCGCATTTGAGATAGTCAAAAAAACCCGAGGAGCTGTTCTTTCTTGGTCTTGGCTCATAATAAAGCCAGCAGTCTATATTTTTTGCTTTTGGTTCGCAATTGATGTAGGTTTGCGCGCCGGCAATACAGGAGGGGGAGACTATCCATATCTTTTGTGGTTGTGTGCAGGCATTATTCCATGGAACTTCATCTCTGACATCCTTGGCCCCGGTTCCGACATTTATCGCAGATATCCCTATCTAGTCAACAAAATCAAATTTCCAATCTCAGCAATACCATCAATCTTTACCACTGCGTCCCTAATTTTGCAAGTGATGTTGATCGGATGCCTTTTCGTAGTTTACTTTATCACTGGACAAACGGTGACAATTTATTTGTTGCAACTCCCCATTTTGCTTCTCTTAATGTGGATGTTTTGCTCATTTTTCTCATTGGGGATTAGCTTACTCTCAGCTCTTTCAAAAGACATCTCGCAGTTAATACACGCACTGTCGACGCCACTATTTTGGCTTTCAGGTGTTATTTTTAATATCCAAGACATTCAAATAGAGTGGGTTCAAGTGCTGTTTAACCTAAACCCCGTTACCTTCTTTATAGATGGGTATCGCCACGCATTTTGTTACAAGTCGTGGTTTTGGACGGACGCTACGATGTGCGTAGGTTTTGCAATTGTCTTTTTGTTGATGATTTTGCTTGTAACCTTGACCTATAAAGGCTTACACCAGGAGGTTAGAGATGTGCTCTAGTGAAAACACGTCACCAATATCTCTGACTAAAAAAGCGATAAGCGATGATGTGGTCATCTCTTTTAAGGATGTCACAAAAACTTACGAACTCTACAAAACTGATAGGTCAAGGGTTCTAGGCTTCATCCATATAAAGAGAAAAGGCGACTACCTTGGCAATGTGGATGCCAACAATCATCTTTCTTTTGACATCAAGAAGGGCGAGGCGGTGGCGTTTCTAGGTTTAAATGGAGCTGGAAAATCTACTGCGTTAAAGATAATCACTGGTGTGTGCTCTCCGACGTCTGGCACTGTTGAGGTGAAGGGAAGAGTTAGTGCTCTTCTGGAGCTTACAGCTGGTTTTGATATGCAACTGACTGGACGTGAAAATATATACCTAAGGGGGCAAATTTTAGGTTTGACGAGAACTCAAATTAAGGAGATTGAGCCAGAGGTAATAAATTTCGCAGAGTTGGGACTCTATATCGACCAACCTATGCGTTCGTATTCAAGCGGAATGAAAGCCAGACTTGGTTTTGCTTTTGCTGTCGCTATTCAGCCCGAAATCCTAGTCGTCGACGAGGCGTTATCAGTTGGGGATCGTGCCTTTAAGAAGAAGTGCGTGTCGCGAATAAGAGAGATAATGGAAGATGAGTCCGTGACCGTTCTATTTGTCACTCACTCTTCGTCTGTAGCAAGCGAATTTTGTTCTCGCGGAATTGTGCTTGACAAGGGCACAAAAGTCTTCGACGGCGAAATTAAGGAAGCTATTGATTATTATGAGGCTAACTATTAGGAATAACTAAACACCGATGCCACCATTTGTGAAGAACATATTCATCAAGCAAAATTGTCTCTTTGTAGTCTTAGATGGGAGTGAGCTTGCGCCCCCTGCTATTGAAAATTCTCGAGGAGACTATGTTGTCTTTAAGATTGAAGATGCAAGTAGTTCTCTGTACAGACTAGATTTTACTAATGTAGATGAGGGACGAACTCTTCAATTTGGAAAGTGGACATTGATAGATTCACAGACTTACTTCGCTTTGCAATTTGATGATGATTTAACAAAACGTTTGCCAGACTTGAAAACAATCTTTAAGATTGCGACAGAGAAGCGAACTTTCGATATTTCCTTTGCAATAGAGCAAAAGTTTTCTACCGATAGAATAATACTCGTCTTTTCTTTTGCTAAGGGCAGGGCAGATACTCTTGATCGAAAAACTCCAAGTGGCCTTCAAGTGTGCTTGGCATGCCTTGGGATTGCAATCTTGAAAGGCATTTATGCCCTAATGAAACTATTTCCGCAACGCAACAAATATACATTCATTTCAAAGTTATCTAAGAAGTCACCCCTTGATATCAAGCTGCTAAGCAAATATGTTGCTTCTGCTGAAAAGGATTCAAAAATCGTTATTCTAGCTCAGCCGATGCATCCTTACTTAAAATACATACCGCATATGTTCAAACAAATGTGGCACCTTGCAACTTCGGAAGCTGTTGTGCTAGACAGGTCGTGCCTTGTTGTGCATGTTCTTAAACATAAGCCAGACTTGCGTATCATACAGCTTTGGCATGCTTTGGGCCCTATGAAGAAATTTGGATGTGCAAACATTGATACGCGCGAGGGTCAACCTCACCAATTGGCAGATTTGTTTCATATGCACCGCGGTTATACAGACATTTTGATTTCTTCTCGCATTTTTGAAAGTGACTTTATTGAGGGCTTTGGACTAAAGCAAAAAGACGCGCAAAAGGCGTTTCATGAAATTCCTCTTCCTAGATGTGATTTTTATCTCAACAAAAGTGC
>CAVFJE010000113.1:0-6948 GCA_963622845.1 Dialister sp. CAG:486 | reverse complement strand
CTCAACCCATTTTGCGTAGAACTCTGTGTCAGCCTCAAGAGCTTTTGTGAAGTCAGCTTCCGTTGTGCAATTTGCATCGCTAAACCAACCAGCAAAGCGAGCTCCTGCTACTGTGCACTCTGGAACAACTGTGCTGTCAGCTTTAGCACCCTTGTCGATAGTCTTTACGATATCCTCGCAATTGTCATTTTGTACCTTGTAGGTGACCGTTATTGTGTTGGTAGCGTCCCACTTAGCGTAGAAAGTTGTGTCTTCACTAATCTCTTTGTTGAAGTCAACTGCGCTCTTGCACTCTTTATCGCTAAACCAACCACCGAAAGTAAAGCCTTCTGGGTCACACTCAGGAGTTAGATTTTCTGGCTTTGTACCCTTGTCGATAGTTTTAGTCTCGTCTGTGCATTTCTCTTGCATGTTGTATGTAACTGTCACAGTCTCAACCCATTTTGCGTAGAACTCTGTGTCAGCCTCAAGAGCTTTTGTGAAGTCAGCTTCCGTTGTGCAATTTGCATCGCTAAACCAACCAGCAAAGCGAGCTCCTGCTACTGTGCACTCTGGAACAACTGTGCTGTCAGCTTTAGCACCCTTGTCGATAGTCTTTACGATATCCTCGCAATTGTCATTTTGTACATGATATGTAACAGTTACAGTTTCAATCCACTTTGCATATATAGTTTCGTTGCAAAGTGGCATTGTGTCATGGTTCCAATTAACTGCATTGCCTTCTGTGCAAGCCTCGTCGTAATACCAACCTACAAACTCATATCCATTTCGTGTTGGATCGGCAGGCTTAACTAGTCTGTCGCCAAATCTGATGTCGCTTGCTTTAACTTGAGAGCCGCCACTTGTGACAAATTTCAAAGAATAAGTGCTGCGGTCATAATTAACATCAACGATAGTTGAGTTGTCATCGCTAACATTTGCCTGATTGATAGTTTGTGCAGTATATCCTGTGTAATCATTTGCTTTAGCAGCAGTTTTCGTTCCAGCTTTGCCAGAAACTAGAGTTGTTGCATAAGTTGTATAGCCATCTCCATCAGCATTTTGAAGATTATGTCTTACTGTGTAGAAATTATTCTCAAAGCTCCAGCCTGTTCCCATGACAGCTTTGAAAACACCATCACTACCATTCTTTGCTGTTTCGAGATCCCATTGATGAGCAGCTAGTCCTTCCCACTCAGTTTTATTTGAAGTGTAGTGGTGTGCTGAACCCAATGCCTCGTTGTAGCTTGTCCAAATAGCTGTCTGTCCACCGCTCAAAATTTGGTTGTCAACACCGTCGTCGACCCAGCCATTTTGAAGAAGTGTTGCCATCTCAGTTTCATCAGCTGAATAGTAGTGTGAAGAGTGTGAAAGAGCTCCTAGACCTTGATTATAGAAGCGGTGAATAACTTGCGTAGTATCACTTTGTTGAGCAGGTGCTAGCCAGCTAATTCCTTCTCCAATCCAATACTCCTTGTCAGAATATCCAAGACGAACAAGGCTGTCATATTCAGACTTGTTAGTCGTGAAAAGATGCTCACTTGTGATCATGTTGTAAAGACGATAAACTGGGCGAACCTTTTGCCAAGTAATCGTAATGTCAGTAGCAAGTGTAACATTAGGGATTGTGTAGAAATGCTCTGTAGTGATGTAATCCTTTAGGGTTGAATAATCAGCAATAGCTTGTGATTGACCCATTCTTCTTACATACTCAGAGTTCTCTGTTTGCATATCGTCAACTTTATTAAGAGTATCGATATTTATCGTTTGATCACCATACTTAATAGAAGTGGGGATAACAAAGTCAGTGCCATTTGCAGCACCTCTCCAAGATAGAACAACGCTGTCGCCAGAGTGATATACGTCTCTATCAAGAGATTGTGAAGTGCCCAGCCAATAACCTGCTGGGTCATTTAAGTTGACTGAAACGACCGGAGCTTCGCTCGATTCGCTTTCAGCCATCGCACTTTGTGTGCTTAAAGTTGTTGCAAATGCAATTCCAGCGAGACACAAAATCGCTGCAATTGCAATTGTCGCAAGACGCCAAGTGCGTCCAGCCCTTGCATTTTTTGTACTCATAAACTCACCTTCCTAAACTTACAGGACATCATTAATAAACAATTGTTTATTATATTTAAGGCGTAATTTTAATCAAGCTAATTTAACAAAAAACGCATTAAGTGGCAATTGAGTAAACAAGTGTCCAGAAGTCGTGAGTTTTAGCAAATGAAAATCTGTTACATTTCGACAATTTTTGTTCGTTAATAATTGAAAATTTACACAAAAATAGGCAGGTTGCGAGTTTCAACCTGCCTAAAGTTTTTTCCACTTTTTAAGAGCTAATTTTAACTCACAGTCGCATCACTTGCCAAAACTTTATTCGTAGAAGTGTCAATGACCTCAAATCCAATAGTGTCACCAGATTTCAAATCTGCATCTTCTGGAATCTTGTATTTTAGAGAACAGTTTTTCAGTCCAGACGCAAAACTACTTCCAGGGTACTCAAGCATTCCTTTTGGATAGAACTTAGACTTCTCACTCCAAAGAGGAATTTCAAAAGTTTGCTCATATGAGACCTCTGCACCACTTGTAGTCGTAGCCTTAGTTCCATCACTATGTTGCACCCAAAGTCTCAACTTTACGTTCTTTACATTAGTGTCAGAGAGATTTTGAACTATTGTTCTCAGTTCAACTTCTTGACCCTTCATATCAGTTGTAAACTTTGATTTGCTGCTGCCGCTCAAAAGTCTGCTGCTTCTATCATTTGTGTACTTCCACCAGCCGCTCGCATTTGCATCCTTAAAGTCATCGAGCTTGTCATAAGTGCCTGTTACTTTTTTGACTTCAGGCTCAGCAACATAGAGAGCAGGTGCGTCTTTTATGAGCTGACTCATTCTCTTGTTTGCTTGCAAGAGACACACATCGCAAAACTGCGAGTTACTATAATCTTCCATTATGCACATGTGAGAAGGATTCCAAATGTATGAATTGTCATAGTGCGGACACGAGAAAGTATTTCTAAAACCGAGCATATCCTTCCACTTAACTAGATTTGGATCTCCAGTATATGACGCGTTAAGCCAAGTGGAGTCTTGCGATTGGTCTACAGCAGTGTAACTATACGTATACTCATCACCTAGCCAAAATAGTCCATGACCGAGCTCATGCGTGACGATATAAGTCGAGTCAGTATAGTGAGCTGGAGCGACTATATAGTGAAGGCCACTCTTAAGGTTTGTGTTTGAGCCTCCAAAATAAGATCCAGTGTTGCCCAAAACTATAAATTGCGAAATGTAGTCGTTAACGTAATGGAACGGCTTGTTTCCGTCATATTCGCCCCACATATCAATTTCGTTCGGGTTAGTAGTCTCCTTGATGTGAGCATCGTGGAATTTCTCAATGAATGCTGGTCCGATTGCGCGCTCAAGAATATGGTTTTTCCAAGGTCCATTTATGTTGCCAATGTATGCTGAAGAATATGTGCCTTGAACATCAAAGAATGTATTGCCTGAACCAAAGCTGCCCTCAGAGGCTGTGCACAGGGCATAAACGTTGAACTTATCCTTCATGGATTTGTATGGTTCTTTTTGAATGACCCCTTGCCAAATGCGCTTGACATCTTCCACAAACATTGACATTTGACTTTTTGTATAGCCGTCTGCACAAATGACGATTACCATGTTGTCGTTGTCGTTGCCTGGCTTCTGGATTGTAACGACTGGGATGACCGGATTTGCATAAGTGCCGTCACTTGAATAATTTGCGCCTAAATGTAGCTGCAAATTTTGCTCCGTGTCAACATCCCAATTGCCACCTGTATCTTTTTCTGCACCTGTAAGCTCGGTTGTATCTGCGGGCTTGCCTGCTGCATCGCCAACATATGGGCTAGCCGACGTTCCTGTGCCAGAGGCAATTTGATAGTACTCAACATCCAAATAGAACGCTGGTCTAACTCCATAATAACCATTGTATGGCGCGTCTCTGCCAATTGTGCCACTAGTACCAACGTAGCGCATGTCGTGGTTGCAATCCGTGACTGGGGTTCTTAGCCAATAATTCCACGCCATATTATTCTTATTCTTAGCGATGTGATATCCTGGCAAATTCTTGTTAACTGTTGAGAGTTGTTGAACATCAAGCAAGAATACCTTGTCAGTAATATTTTCATAATATGCGTTGCTAAAGCCATCAGCTACAGAATTTATGTCTGTGTTGTAAGGCAAATCGGACCCTGGCGCATCGATGTATCCAGCAGCATATTCAGGATGAGAGACGATGGATCTCTGTGTGGTAGTCTTAATTGCGGCAGCCTCATTCGCGCTAAAACCACTCAAGAATCCTGCCTTTTGATCGTAGGCGTACGTGTCGTTCGTAATATTTGCTGCCTTTGGCGCGTTGCCACAAAGCCACTTGACATTGCCAGCGGTCGCGTCAGAGTTGAGCCATGAGCGCATATTGCTGTCTCTCCAATGGTTTGAACCATAAGTAGCGCGTTTGTAATTTCTGCTATGAGACGCACTCTTAGAATTGTCGCTCGTTGTGGCATCGTATGCCATGTAGTCGACAATCACCTTATCCGCGAGCATTAGCGGTCCGTTTTCATCGACTGCAACACATCGCCACAATATTTTTTGATTGTCATATGTCCCGAGCTCAATATAGTCGCCAATGTTAATGTTTGTAGCGACCGTCTCTTCACTTTTAATAGTTACGTTTACGGCGACGTTCTCTACAATATTGTAGTTAGTAATGTCTGCCGGCGTAAAGGTCGAATAAAATATTGCGACCTTAACTTCGCTTCCAACAGAAGTTTCTCCCGCAACAGCATTCCCTGAAGCGTCTTTCGTAAATGCAAATGTTCCTGAGACTCCTCCATAAGTCTTTGGCATAGAAGAGCTAACATCACTCAACTTTTTGTTTACAGTTGTGCGAACCGATATGCCCGGCTTCTCAGATTCTGTCGGCGTAACACTTGCTTTTGAAATCACAAATGGAGCGGTGGCACTTCCGGTATAGTTGCCTTTTCCTGTAACTGTAAGCGTATAGTTGCCAGCATTAGTTGCCTGATTGTTTGAAACGTTGTAATCGGAACTCGCGAGTGCACGCCCAGCAACAGTTACGGTTGACACGCTTTGAGTTTGTAATTGCCCATTATAAACAAGTGAGTTTCCTATTCCGACTTGCGCACCTGAAATATTTTGCGGATTAATAGTAAACTCATAGGTAAATGTTCCGGTGTAGTTGCCGATTCCTGCAACCGTTATAGTGCCAATTCCAGCGTTTGTGTTGGCTCCATAAGTTATCTCAAAGTCTGTTCCAGCCGATAAGTCTTTTACACTCACACTTGGAGTAATTTGGCTGCCATTATAAATTTTATCAGCAAGATCAACTGTAATGTTTGCCTTATCGATGGCAATCTTTTCAGGATCAGCTGGACCAGGACTTGGTTCAGGACTTGGTGTTGGTTGTGAATTTTGTGTCCACTTAGCATAAAGAGTAATGTTGCTGTCACCAATTTTGTCTTGGCCGAACGCTACACTCTTTGTCAAACTCGAATCATAGAACCACCCGCCGAAAGTATAGTTTTCTCTTTCAAGTGCCTCTGGCTCGAGAATCAATCCTTCAAAACAAACACTCTTTGAAGAAATCGCAGTCTCAAAATTTGTATTGTAGTCTATCTTGTACAAATTTCTGTCATAGAAGACATCAACAACGGTAGTATTGTCAAGTGAAATAATCTTCTGCTCGATGTCCCCTACTTGAGTAAATCCGCTATAAGTATTACTCTTTGCACTTGTACTCTCACCTACATTGCCACCCACTACAGTCTTTGCATAAGTGGTGTAACCTGTGACATCTATCGTCTGCAAGTTGTGTCTTACAGTGTAATAAGTGTTAGAAATGCTACAACTTGTTGACAAGTCCGCTCTAAAAGCACCGTTAGTTCCATTTTTTGCCTCTTCAAGATCCCAGCCATGAGCTTTTAAGCTCTCCCACTCTGTTTTTGAAGCTGTGTAATGGTGAGCTGAGCCGAGTGACTCATTGTAGCAAGTATAAATTGGCGCATCTCCACTACTCAAAAAATAAGTTGTGTCAGAGTCTTTGGTCCACCCATAATTGGCAACCAAATTCTCTACTTCTTCAACATTTGTTGTGTAATAATGCGACGTTTGACCCATTGCACCTAAAGCTGCGTTATAGAGTCGATACACAGTCGTTGTGCTAGCAGAACTCTCAGCAGCTGAGATCCATGCAATTCCCTCGCCGACCCACCACTCAGAGTTATTCTGACCAAGGTTTACATAGTTGTCATACTCGGTTTTATTTGTAGTAAAAAGATGCTCAGACGTAATGATGTTATAAAGTCTATAAACTGGACTAACTTTCTTGTAGTTCACAACGATGTTGGTGTCAAGCGTAACGCTAGGAATCGTAACGTATTGCTCGCGCGTGAAATAATCCTTCAACGAGTCATAACTGGTCATTGTTTCATAAGAATTCATGCGCCTTTTATACTCGTCATTTGCGACTTGCATGTCTTCAACATTATGTAGTTCAGATATAGTGATTACGCGGTTTTGTAGTGTAATAGAAATCGGGATCGTGAAATCGTCCCCTGATGTTGCTCCTTTGAGCTTTAAGACCACACTGTCTCCAGAGTGATAAATTGGTTTGTCAAGTGCAGGTTTTAGATTTGAAGTGCCTTGCGTTGAAACCGTGACATTTACGACAGTGCTAGATTGACTTGAATCTTGTGTTGCATATGCGAATTGTTTGTCTACATTAGAAGCAGACCACACACACACACACACACACACACACACACACACAGTGTTGCAACAAGCAATGTGATCGGTATTGCAAGTTGCGATTTTAACTTGTTAATTAAAGACATTTCTCTATTCCTCCAATCTTTAATCAATTCCCTTAATTTTCCTCACAAATATATTATAAATGAGGGGCTTTAAG
>CAVFJE010000112.1:0-6816 GCA_963622845.1 Dialister sp. CAG:486 | reverse complement strand
CCGTCATAGTCATAATCTAGCGATGCATACCCCTTCGTGCTGCTCTTCAAGCGATCAAAGAAATCCATGATAAGCTCTGAAAGTGGAATTTCCCAAATGAGTTCAACAGTTGTAGTTGAGAGATAGTTCATCGTCTTAAACTTACCCCTTCGGTCAACTGCTAGATCCATAACTGCACCAACGTAGTCGGGCGGAATTAAAATTTTTGCTTTCAGATAAGGTTCTTCGATCCTCAAAATCTCGCCTGCATCAGGCATTTCTTGAGGGCTAGTAATGCAAATCGGCTCATCTTCTGAACCCGGCCCCTCAACAACTCCTCGTCTGTATATGTGATATTCAACGCTTGGAGCGGTAGCTAAAAGGTCAAGTGAGAATTCTCTTTCTAATCTCTCTTTAATAACTTCCATATGAAGAAGACCAAGAAAGCCAACTCTAAATCCAAAACCGAGAGCTTTTGAAGTTTCAGGCTCCCAAATGAGAGCTGGATCGTTTAGTGCGACCTTTTCAAGAGCTTCCTTCAACGGCTCGTATTGATCACCATCAATAGGGAAAAGACCCGTGTAGACCATAGGTTTTGCTTCTCTATAACCAGGAAGAGGCTCATCGGATCCACCTTCTGCAATAGTAATAGTATCGCCAACCTTAACTTGCGTCACATCTTTTAGTCCTGTTACAAGAAAGCCAACCTCGCCAGTTGCGAGCTGTGGTAAAACTTCTTCGGCAGGATGTCTAGCACCTACTTCCTCAACTAAAGTAGTAGTCTTTGTGGCAAGCATCTTGATGCGATCGCCTTTTTTGATGTGACCGTCTACGACCTTTATGAGAGCTACTACTCCTCTGTATGAGTCGAAGTAAGAGTCAAAAATAAGTGCTCTAAGTTTCGCTTTAGGATCTCCATTTGGAGGAGAAATGTTATAGACCACGCTCTCTAAAAGATCGTGAATGCCCTCTCCTGTTTTGCCTGATGCAAGGATGGCATCGTCAGCTGGTATTGCCAATCCTTCTTCTATCTCGCCTTTAACGCGCTCTGGTTCAGCTGCTGGCAAGTCAATTTTGTTGATGACAGGAATTATGTCGAGATTCGCATTCATTGCAAGCATCGCGTTTGCTACCGTTTGAGCTTCAACTCCTTGCGTTGCATCTACGACAAGAACCGCGCCTTCACATGCTGCTAGAGACCTTGAAACTTCATACGTGAAGTCAACATGACCAGGTGTATCGATAAGGTTGAGTTGGTATTCTTGCCCGTCATCTGCCTTATAGTTGACACGCACTGCTTGCGATTTGATCGTAATGCCGCGCTCGCGCTCGATGTCCATTTGATCGAGCAATTGCGCTTCCATATCACGCTCGGCAACGGTGCCTGTCTGCTCCAAAATTCTGTCTGAGAGCGTCGACTTGCCGTGGTCAATATGCGCGATAATCGAAAAATTTCTTATGTGTTCTTGTCCTGTTGTCATCTCAAATATTCTTATCTTTTTAAAAATTCACTTGTATATGATACAATAATTAGTCGCAGTGAGGCTTGTATGAGTTGTGCCAATCGCAGCTCTCATTTTCAGACTAGGCTGATAAAAAGAATGAAGCCACATTGACTTAGTTGGTACGAAAATCCTGAGTACCAAAGGCGATATTCTAGATAATATCTGTAGTCAAATGTGTCTTATTTCCCAGCACTGTCTTTTTGAAACAAGCCTTTAAAAATTTGTATAAATGAAAAGAAAGAGGTTTTTAAGACAATGGCTAACATTAAGTCACAAAAGAAGAGAATTCTCACAAATGAAAAGGCGCGTTTGCGCAACAAAGCGATCAAAAGCGAGCTCAAGACTGCTACACGCAAAGTAAAAGATGCAGTTGCGGAAGGCAAAGGTGCTGAGGCTTATGCGTCTGCACTCGCTGCATGCAGACTTATGGATAAGGCTGTATCAAAGGGCGTTATCAAGAAAAACCAAGCAGCTAATAGAAAATCTGGAATTATGTTGCTTGCTAATACTGTCGTCACCGACGAAGACAGAAAGGCATACAAGAAGGTCGAGGGCAAAAAGCCTTCAAAGGGTGGCAAGAATAAAAAAGCGCAAGCTAAGGCACAACGCGTAGAAGAAATGCGCAAAGCTCAAAAAGAGAAGGACAAGCGCAGAGCTGCTCAAAGCAAGCTGGAAGAGGCTGCTAACAGGCGCAAGGCTAAGGAAGCTAAAGAGGCTGCGAAAGCTGAGGCTGAAGCTGCAAAGGCTGCAGAAGAAGAAGCTGCTGCTAGTGAGCAAGAAGGTGCAAGTGAAGAAGAGGCACCTGAGGAGCAAGCAGAATAAACTAGCCTTCACAATTTTCTATAACCTGAAATTCAATGATAGAGCTCTGGATTACACCAGAGCTTTTTTGCGTTGATTTAATGTATGGCATAAATTTTGAAACTAATAACAAAAGGCTCCTTTTCAGGAGCCTTTTTAAAAGAGGTACATAAGCATTTAATAATTGCTTTTATGCCGAAAATTAATGTTTAGCTTTGAGCGTTTGTTTCCTCTTCTTCTTCGTTTTCACGACGACGCTTGATGGCAAACAAAAGGCCTGCACAGAATCCCACTAAGAGTAAGATCCAAAGGAGCACAGTATAGATTGAACCGCCTGTGAGTAAGCTTAGAAGTTTGCTCTTGCCTTTTTCTTTGCCAGGCTGATTTGAAGTGTCGCCTGTCACGCTAGAAGCGTTTGTGTCACCGCCAATTGAGTCGCCAGAGCCGCTCAAAGATGCAGCGTCTGTTGTCGCACCAGAATTATTTGCTAGGGTAATCAAATTGCCATTTTCATCGCGCAATTTCAATGCTTCAGCTTCTGCAGCGGCTGCTTTAATTGCATTGTCGTCGCCCGCAGCCTTAGCAATTGCAAGCTCTTCCGTGACACGTTGAACTTCTCCAGTCAAATCTGCTGGGAATGCTTCCCATTGAGCATAAAGGGTGCTGCCACTTTGAGCATCGCCTTTGCCATACGTGTAATTGAAGTTTTTACCAGCACTACCGTTCTTTGTTGTGCTCCAACCAGTGAAGTAGTAACCATCGCGCTTTGGCGTCTCGTAATTTACGATATAGCCATATTGTTCTGTTTGAACGCTTGAAGTAGCATTGTCAATCGTGCCGCCATTAGCATCAAACTTAAGCGTTACCTTGTCTTTTCTAAATGAAGCATAGTATGTTGCGTCTGATGTAGGATAGACGCTTGGATCTTCTGCAATCTTTTCGCTGCCAGCCTCGAGAGTCCAGCCGACGAAATCGTAACCTTCCTTCGTAGCTGTTGGAATTGCAAAGTCGATATCCTGATCAGTCTTGCCACTATAAATAACTTCTTCGCTGTTATCTTTGCCATTAATCTTTGCATCTGTTGCAACATAGGCAATCTTGATGTCGTGAGCTTGCCATACAGCCTTAAGCGTAGTTTCCTCATCAGGAATTGTAAGCGTCAAAAGTGTGTTCTCAGACTCATCACCAGCCCTATTCCAGCCTAAGAATGTATAGCCTGCTCTGCTTGGTATCGAATATTCTGCAACATCGAGATACTCGCCAGTTATCGTTACAGCGGAGCTTTGTAACGTTGCATCCTCGCTTGCGCTCGAGGCGAATTTTCCACCATTAGGATCAAGATGTAGAGAAATTTGCTTGCCAACCCATTTTGCGAAATAGACTGCATTAGAGCTTGGGGCCGTCGCATTTTCTGCAATTTGCCCACCTTGTCCATTTGTTGAAGTAAACCATCCAGCAAATGTGTACCCAGTTCTCGTTGGAGGCGTAGGCAAATCATAAGCAGAGTCAGTCTTAGCATTAATAGTTTGGACTTCTTTGCCATCCTCGAAGTAACCGCCTTGGGCACTGAACGTTAGTGTAACGCCATCTGCCTTCCAAACGGCATAGAAGTCAACCGATCCACTCTCAGGCTTAGCAGGGAACGTTGGTTGCATGCCAAGATCTGCATTTTCTGAATCTGACGAAGATGCCCAACCCATAAATGTGTAACCTGCACGCTTAACTTCAGAGTAGTGGACAGTTGTATTCTCAATACCTGAAACTGTCACATCGTCAGTGGCGCCACCATCATTGTAGTGCAAGACCACGTCAGTCTTATTTTCCTTGAAGTGAGCGTAGTATGCTGTAGGTGTGTCAAATGCAAACTTCAATCTTGAACCTGCACTTGCGTTTAGTTTGAAGCCACCGTTAATCTCGGTATACCAGCCATCGAAAATGTAGCCTGTGCGGGTTGGATCAGCAGGGACTTCAAATTCGTCGCCGACTTTGCCCGTTAGAGACTTTGAGTCTTCTGAAGGGGACCCAATAGCCACGAATGCTACGCCTTTAGCTGCAGGCTCCCAGATCGCATAATATGTCTTGTCTTTCGAGCCTTCATTGTAATTGAGTTGCAACTTAGCGTCGTCTTTCGTAGCGTTGCTGTCTTGCGACCAACCAACGAATGCATAACCACTACGCGTTGGTACTACGTATTCAACATTGTCTTCAAAGTTGCCTTTCATCGACGTTGTCGTGTCTGAATCGAAACTTCCGCCATTGCCATTTAGTGTCAGCTCATATTCGGCCTTTTCCCACTTAGCGTAATAGACAATATTTTTCGCAGTTGGGAATTTATCTACATTAGTTGCATCTGTGCCTGCTCCATTAGGAGACGTGAACCAGCCAGCGAACTTATAACCTGTACGCGCTGGAGACTCCGGAATTGTGTAGGTCGACTCAGCATCGCCATTTAGTTCCTTCTCACTTGTTCCATCAGCGAAGGTTCCGCCCGCAGCTTGATACTTGACAGAGATATTATTTGGTTGCCAAATTGCAAAGACTTCTCCGCCATCAATTGCTAGATCGTATCCATAAGTCATCTCAGTCTTCGCGCTTTGTGCCTCGCCATCAGAAGCGCCCTCCCAACCGACGAATGAATAACCTTCGCGTGTTGGCGTCTCGTAAACAACCTTGTCGTCATACTTGCCTTTTATTAAGAGAGGATCAACGTCTCCTGAGAATGCACCACCATTAGCATTAAGCGTTACAGTAATGTCATTCGAGGTAAATTGTGCATAGTAAACGTGTACACCAGACTTGAATGTTGCAGGCAAGCTCTCAACAACCTCACTATCAGGAGAAGTGCTCCAGCCTTCGAATTCATATCCAGTCCTTGTGGCAGTCATCTCTCCATAGTTGACATCGCCATCAGTCTTGCCGAGATACTCGACGCTGACCTTGCCACTAGAAGCTCCATTGTCAACAACGTCACCGTGTGAAGCGATGAACATGACCTTAGCGTCGTTTGCTCTCCAGCATGCCTTATAAGTAGTAAACTCGCTTGGGTAAGTGATAGACATCTTTGCTGGGTCGTCTTCATCGTTTGCATTTCCACTACTGTTCCAACCGATGAACGTATAACCATCACGAAGAGGGATATCATACTCGACTGGTGCTAAGTACTCGCCAGATTTTGTGACATTGAGAGCATTGGCACTCATAAGAGCAGCCTCGTCTTGCTGGAAGTGTCCACCATTAGGGTCGAGTGCTAACTCAACTGTCTCACCTTCCCACTTTGCGAAGTAAACCTTATTTGAGCTAGGAGCCTTCGAACTCTCGTCAATTCTGTCTCCTTGCCCATTAGTTGAAGTGTACCATCCTGCAAAGATAAAGCCCGTTCTAGTTGGATCACTTGGCAAATCATAATCAGCGTCTGTCTCGGAAGTGATGAGTCTAAGCTCTTTGTTGTCGTTAAATATACCGCCTTGAGCACTAAATGTGATCGTTACTTCATCAGCACTCCAAATTGCATATAAGTCAATTGCTGAGCCGTCTTCAGGCTTGCTTGGGTAAGTTGGTCTCATGCCGAGATCTGCTTGCACCGCATCTTCACTTGATGCCCAGCCCTTAAATGTGTAACCAGCTCGTTTGACTTCCTTGTACGCAATTTGCTCATTTTCTAGACCTGCTACCGTCTCGTCATCAGAAGCATTGCCTGTATTGTAGTGCAAAGTAACATCAGTCTTGTTCTCGCTGAAGTAAGCGTAATATGCAACAGGCGTGTCTTTCGTAAACGTCAATTTGTCACCAGCACTAGCCTCAAGTTTTTCGCCACCATTGTGCTCTGTGTACCAACCCTCAAAGATAAACCCTGCACGAGTTGGGTCGCTAGGAACTTCAAATTGATCGCCAATCTTGCCTGTTATAGTCTCTGAAGTGTGAGAATCTTCGCCATCAGCAATAAAAACAACGCCTTTGCTATTTGGATCCCAAATTGCATAGAAAGTCTTATCTTTAGTGTCGTCGCTATAAGTTAGATGCAAGTCTGCATCGTCTTTTGAAGCGTCTTTGTTCTCTGACCAGCCAAGGAATGCATAACCATGATTAGATGGCACGCTATACGCGATTGGCTCTTCAAAGATGCCGCTTGCAACTTGCGTGTCACTGTCACCAAAGCTGCCGCCATTTGCATTGAGAGTTACCTCATAGGTCTTCTTTTCCCACTTAGCATAGTAAATTGCATTCTTTAGAGCTGGGAATGTATTGACCTCGCTTACGTCGCTTCCCTCTCCATTAGGAAGAGTAAACCAACCCTTGAAGTCATAGCCCGTGCGTGTTGGTGCATCAGGGATAGTGTAAGTCGTCTCTGCCCCGCCACTTACTTTTACCTCGTTAGTACCATCGGCAAATTGACCGCGGCCAGAGTTGTATTTAACAACGATATTGTTTGCTTCCCAAATAGCGTATATCGTTGCGCCGTCTGTTGCTAGACCATAACCGTAAGTTAGACCAGTCTTTGCATCACTTGCTTTTGCATCCGCTCTGTCTGCCC
>CAVFJE010000111.1:1619-2214 GCA_963622845.1 Dialister sp. CAG:486 | reverse complement strand
AAACTATATTTTGCTTTGAACCTTCGGCACTTTGAATAAATGCAAGTTCGTTCATAGGATTTAGAATTGTGTCAGAGACAGTTCCGTCAGAGTTCACTTCTGAAATTGGGTTTACTTTAGAGTCCTTGTTTTCTTTAAGAGTGTCTTTTGCGGTATTCACTTCGCCTGTCATATCGTTAAATTTGCTATCGAAGTCACCCTCAGAATTAACGTTTTCTGAATCACCCGAAGTCTCATCTTTATTGTCTGCAGAAGTATCTTTAGAAGAACTGTCTGTATTATTTGAACTGTTCTCTGTGTTTTCGCTATTATTTTGTGTGTTACTTGACGTTTCTTGAGTGGCTTTATTGTTGTCTTCAACCTGTTTTTGCTCATCACTCTCAACAAGATTAGTCTCAACTTGAGATTTGGCAAAATCCTCAACCACACTTACTTCTTGAAGCATACTCGCTCTGGTCGTTGTCGCCTCGCTGTCTTCAGTGCTATCAGGCCTAGCCTCAGCACTTTGACATATTGGCATCATAGATGTGACGAGCACGCTTGCGAGCAATATGCATAGAAATTTTTTGAGTAAGATTGAAATAGAATTTCTTTT
>CAVFJE010000111.1:0-1591 GCA_963622845.1 Dialister sp. CAG:486 | reverse complement strand
TAACATGACAGACCTCTTTTCGAAATAGAATAAATCCTTAAAAAATTCTATCATAGAGGTAGGTTTTGGTGCTTGTCAAAACACACAGATTGCTCGCAACGACATTCTGTAGCGATTTTATTTCTAGAAATAATTGAGAGCGCACACTTCGTTTTGGTTACAAAGTCTGCTCCTGCCACCAATCAAGAAATTCTTGTGGACCACAAATATTTACTCCAACAAATGGAAAATCTTTCAAATTGTTGGTGACCAGAACACCATCAACATAGACTGCAGCTTCAAGAAATGGTTTATCTTTATGGTCTGGATACACTAACGCAGGAAGAAATTTTGGTACCACCTGCTCTCCGAATGTTCTAACAATGCTAATTAACTCGCGTGCGTTGTCAGAAAGACCAAGGGAGGTAATGACTGGTCGCGACAGAACATCCTCATATTCATCTATCATTTGCGAGGAATAGCAAACATTGAATGTATCATCATATTCGAAAATAGTGCGTAAACATTGTCTGTTCGCGCCCTTTGAAGTCAACAATGACGCTACAAGCACATTGGTGTCAAGAACAACGTTTACCATTGAAACTCAGACGCTTGTTCGGCTCTTTGCTGTTTTACGTTTTCGCAAAACTCTACAATTGAATCTATTGTCAGATCTTTAAAACGAGCCGCCTCGCGCTTTTTGTCAGCATCTAAAAAAACTGCTTCAAGCCGTGCATTCGCAGAAGTAGCCTCGCCAATTTCGCGATCTAGTGCAAGGCGCAATCCTTCAGAAACCGTTAACCCACGTCTTGAAAATACTTTCTGCGCACGACGCTTTGTTGCCTCATCCACCCTGGTTTGTAATACACATGTTGCAGCCATAATTACCTCTTGCTCTTGTATAACAATCTAATTATACAATAAATTTACTTTAATTGTCATGCAAACATAAAGATAGACTGGCACCCAAACAGAGCAATTAATCTGTCATATTTGCAACCAACTAAACGACTTGAGCTGTTCATTTTGTGAATTTGAGATATTGACTATCCGATGTGGCAATCTATGCTTTTCATTGAATGTCGTTTTTAGGTAGTTATTGTAGCTTGTTACTATTTGTTGTGATGTAGTCATCGTTAGATTAAGAGTATGTTAATGCCCTTGCCAATAAGTTTGAGAGATTAATATTTGGTGGAGATGAGGGGGATCGAACCCCCGGCCTCAGCGTTGCGAACACATCGCCGTAAAAAAATAGCCCAGTGGGCTGTATTTAGGCGATGCCGAAGTTTTAACTAAAACTTCGGAAGCGTTCGCACGGAACACTGTTTATTAACGCGATTTTATCTGGTGGAGATGAGGGGGATCGAACCCCCGGCCTCAGCGTTGCGAACGCTGCGCTCTCCCAACTGAGCTACATCCCCGTTTAGGTGATAATTAATTCGTCTTCTGCTTTATCGTCGGCAAATTCCGATTCGTCATAGGGCTCTTTTTTAATAGCCAAAAGTTCGCGATAGTCTTCAAACATTGGCTCTCCATTTTTTGTGACTGTCACAATTCCTGTTAAAATGTCGGCAAATTGATAGGAAAGCCTTGCTTTGGGAGCACGTTTACG
>CAVFJE010000110.1:1366-2799 GCA_963622845.1 Dialister sp. CAG:486 | reverse complement strand
ATACGCATAAGTACCGACCCCCTTTAGTTATATCTTTTATTATTCTTTTTTATTTCATTTAGTTGCTCAAATAGAAGGATATCCCAGATGACAAATCATCAATCCTAGCAAGTGCATTTGAGTTGTTAACCTTACTAGCTCCGCTAACAGGACCAAGCTCTCTTACATGAGCTGATATTCGTTTGATCTTCTCATGCATGCTATTTAGTTTCTCTTCATAAATAGCCATAGCTTCTTCAGCTTCATCAAGCTTTGATTGAAGAGTCAAAATTCGCATAACTCCAGCTAAGTTAATGCCCTCATCAGTAAGTTCATTTATCAGAAGAAGTCTATCAATATCAGCTTGAGAGTACATTCTAGTGTTGCCACCTGTCCTCTTGGGAGCAACAAGCCCTTTTTGCTCGTAGCTTCGAAGCGTTTGAGGATGAACTCCTGCAAGTTCTGCAACTACACCAATGGTAAACATTGGCTTGTGATATATGTCAGTTTTGTCAGCCATAATCTACTCACCATCTTGCACGCTATCCTCGGACTTATCGCTCTTATCGCCATCGGCATCACCGTCATCTTCGCTTGGTCTTTTTTCTCCTCCAGTTGTATAGGTAACCATAGCAGGACGAAGAACCTTGATTCCTAGCTTATAGCCTTTTTGAAAAACTTCATTCACTGTCTCTTCATAAACGCTATCATCTTCTACGGTTCCTATAGCTTGAGAAGTCAAAGGGTCAAATTGTTCACCTTTTGGATCAATTTCTTCTAAGCCATGCTGGGAAAGCAGTTCACTAAATTTATTTTGAACTGCTTTTACACCATCCAGCAAATCCCCTTCCCCATGCTGCGATGCATAATCTATAGTACGTTGCATATCATCAACGCAAACCAGCAAATCACTCATTAATCGCTCAGTTGCACGAATTCGCTCGTCAGCACGCTGTTCGTCGAGTCGCTTTCTGTAGTTATCCCACTCAGCATGAAGTCGAATGTATTTATCTTGCCAATCCACTTCCTCCTGTGAGCTTTCATTGTCACTAGATTCATTGGAGTCACACTCGTGATCTTCTTCAATGCAATCTTTAATCTCTTCGGTCTGAGAAGTGTTAGCTTCTATATTTTCTTCGCTTATTTTTTTCTCGTTCGTCATTGCACTTACTCTTCTTTTTTATCGTCATCAACAACTGTGTAGTTTGCATCGATAACGTCATCATCTGAATTAGACGAACCACTTTGAGAAGCCGCATTAGATACAGCATCAGCAACATCGCTCTTGATATTTCCATCTTGAGGAATTTGACTATATGCAATATCTGCTAGCTTTCTTCCTACTTCTTGCACTTTTTCATATGTAGTCTTAATCTTGTCTAGGTCATCAGAAGCGAGCGCCCCTTCGGCTTCAGAGATAGCCTCTTGCGTCTCTTTCTTTAGGTCATCAGAAA
>CAVFJE010000110.1:0-1356 GCA_963622845.1 Dialister sp. CAG:486 | reverse complement strand
TCCTCCAGCGTTTGCTTTGTAGCATTCACGAGAGCTGAAGCGTTATTTTTCAATTCAGCATCTTCTTTTTTCTTCGCATCTGCCTCAGCATTTGCTTCAGCATCTTTGACCATGCGATCTACTTCATCATCGCTTAGCGCTGTTGATCCACTGATCGTAATAGCTTGTTCTTTGCCTGTGCCCAAATCTTTTGCTGTTACATTTACGATGCCATTAGAGTCAATGTCAAAAGTAACTTGAATTTGAGGAATGCCTCTTCTAGCTGGAGGAATACCAGTTAAGTTAAAGCGACCAAGCGTTTTGTTGTCAGCTGCCATTGGGCGCTCACCTTGCAAAACGTGAACCTCAACAGATGTTTGGTTGTCAGCAGCAGTTGAGTAAGTTTCCGTCTTCTTAGTCGGAATCGTTGTGTTTCTCTCAATCATCTTAGTCATGACACCACCAAATGTCTCCACACCAAGAGATAGTGGTGTGACGTCAAGCAATAGAATACCGGTTACATCTCCGCTCAAAACACCACCTTGGATTGCAGCACCCATTGCAACAGCTTCATCTGGATTAACGCTCATGTTAGGCTTTTTGCCAGTCAATTTTTCAACTAACTCTTGAACAGCAGGCATACGAGTTGAGCCTCCGATCAAGATAACTTCATTTAGTTGACCTGAACTAATGCCAGCATCTGACAGTGCTTGCTCAACTGGGCGTCTGCATCTCTCTAACAAATCTTTAGTGATAGTTTCAAACTCGGTTCTAGTAAGTGTCAAATCAAGATGTTTAGGACCGTCAGCACCTGCTGTAATAAATGGCAAGTTAATATTAGTCTGTGACGTTGAAGAGAGCTCCATTTTTGCTTTTTCGGCAGCCTCTTTTAGTCTTTGTAGTGCCATCTTGTCACTGCGCAAGTCAATTCCATTATCGGCATTAAACTTATCTGCCATCCAATCGATAATTCTTTGATCCCAGTCGTCTCCACCAAGGTGATTGTCTCCTGCAGTTGATGCAACCTCAAAGACATTGTCGCCAATCTCAAGGACAGAGACATCAAAAGTGCCTCCACCTAGGTCAAAGACAAGAATCTTTTCATCAGCATCTTCTTTTTCAGGATTAAAACCATAAGCAAGAGCTGCTGCAGTAGGCTCGTTGATGATTCTGTCAACCTCAAGACCTGCAATTTTGCCAGCGTCTTTAGTTGCTTGACGCTGCGCATCATTGAAGTAGGCAGGAACAGTGATAACTGCATGCTCAATCTTCTCTCCAATTTGCTTTTCTGCGTCATTTTTCATTTTTTGCAAAATCATCGCTGAAATTTCTTCGGGAGTATATTGCTTGCCGTCGATATTAACAACACTTCTTCCT
>CAVFJE010000109.1:0-5316 GCA_963622845.1 Dialister sp. CAG:486 | reverse complement strand
ATATTATTCTTCCGATAGAAGCCTCATCGAACGTTACCCCTTGAGGAACAACTCTTGCGTATGCCATAATTTCTCCATCGGAATCTTGTAACCAGACATGTTTCGAAACAAGGTCGGCATCGTCTACATCGAGATAGTGACAATGCTGCTCCACAATAAACACCTCGCAGCGCAAGCGGTAAATTTTATAAAGTTCTTCAGTTGTTAAATCGCTGAAGCTTTTGATAGCTTGCTTCAAAATAATCCTCTGTCTTCAAAAAACCCAATCTTACAAATGAGGCGTAATTACAATCTTTGTGGCCCCATTTATTTTCTTAAACATATCATATCCTTGTTTTGTCCTAAACCAATTCAAATTATTGGCCAAAAGACAATCGCAATAGATCCATGTAAGAAAAGACTCTTTCACCCCTGTAGCTGAGAGGCTCAGGTCTAAAGCACTAAGTGCGGGCGTTAATTTTTTTTGAATTATCGTATCAGAGAGCAAGCGATTATGGCTGATGCACTCAACAGCATCTACCTTTTGATTTTTAAGAAGGTCGCAGCAAGATTCAACAAAACACTTCTCCAGCTGGGGAAGTGTCATGACATCACGAAGCTTGCTCTGGGGTTTTGACCTGATGTGAAACTTTGCAACTTTAGTTTTGTCGTCATTTATCACTTCTTCATATACAAGAAAATCGTTAATTCTTGTATATCTGTATTCTGCAATAAACTCGAACGGTTTAACGTATAAAACAGTAAAAAATTTAAGCCTGTTTGTCCAGCTTAAATAAAACGAATTATTTATTGCTTCGTTATAATCAAGTTCTTTTTTTAATTCGAGGATGTAATTTATATTTCTGGAAATCGAAATACTCAATCTCCAAATAATTAATCCCCAAATTAAAACAAGAACCCCCAGAACAATGGCTACTATCCCTATATTGTTCTCAGTCAACTATGTTATTCGGGCTATTTATTAGCCCAACGACTTAAACTGAAGTGCCGATCGCAGGAATAGCGACAGCTAGAAATAGAACCAACCAATAAATGAATAAAAAGAATGTATGCATCTAAATCACCTCTCACTTAATAAAATAACTTGATGCCTTTTTACTTGTGCGCAGATTCTTTTTCTACACATTCGACGATTTTGCATATTATTGGTATAATAAGCGTAAGAACGAAACCGATAATAACACCACTCATTTTTCCATCTCCTCACATTGAAGTTATCGGATTATACATTATACACTAAAATGTTGAATATTTGAGAAAATTTTTCCATTTTAAACAAATTCGTAACCTAAGTGTTTTCCTGAAGTAAATTTCGTCGACCAAAAACAAGCCATTTCTTGCACTTTTATTGTTTGCATAAACTAAAATTAGATTGTTTGAAATCTTATTAATTAAGGACTGGCAAAAAGAATGAAATTTGCATATCAATCTCGCTCGGGCGGAGACTCGATGCTCACAGGCGAAGTTCTCAGTGAAGCTATGCCATGGATCAAAAACGTTACTGGTAAAACGATAGTTGTCAAATATGGTGGCTCTGCCATGGCAAGCGAGAATTTAAGACGTGCTGTCATGGCAGACATCGTTCTGCTAAAGATAATCGGCGTTCGCCCTGTGATTGTGCATGGTGGCGGAAAAGCTATTAATAAAGAGATGGAGCGAGAGCACATTCCTGTTGAATTTGTCGATGGACAACGCGTGACATCCGATGCCGGCATGAGGGTCGTTCGTAACATCTTGACAGGAGAAGTCAACCAAGAGCTTGTGTGGGAGATGAACCAACATGGCAACATTGCTGTTGGTCTTTCGGGCACTGATGCAGGTTGCATAGTCGCTTCACAAGCTGACCCTAAATTGGGCAAGATTGGCAAGATTACACGAATAAATTCTGGCATAATTGAAAAGTTGGTTGAGGATGACTATATTCCAATCATTGCCTCAATTGCGCTTGGTGAAGGCAAAGATATCTACAACATAAATGCTGACATCGCCGCGGGACACATTGCAGCTGCTATTGGTGCACATAAAGTGATTTTCATTTCAGATGTCGACGGAATTTATGCAAATTACCCCGATGAGGCATCGTTGATTGCCTCGATGACAACAGAGGAAGCGCGAGAGATGTTAAACGACCCAAACATTGCAACTGGCATGATTCCTAAATTAGAAAGTTGTGTGCATGCTCTAGATGAGGGTGTCTCAAGCGTTCACATAATCAATGGCACAAGAGCTCACGCTCTCTTGCTAGAACTTTTAACTAATCAAGGAACGGGAACTTGCATATCGCACGTCGGCGACACACTCGATTTGCATCAAACTTCAATTGATCCATTTGCATCTCGCCTGCTAGAGAATAGAGTTCTCTAAGATACCTATATATATATTTCAATCATTGAGGGGTGGCGGATTTACACCGTCTGAGTTAATTTGTCGCTTCCAGTCTCATTAAATTTGCTTGTGAGAATATCAAGTGATAGTATTTTACGTGGCAATCTACTACACAAATGTGTGACAAGTAGTTTGCACGCTTTAAGTAGCAAGAGAAACAAACTTTTTATATATGTTAGAGGCGGTTAAAATTGACTTTTAGAAAAAAGGTTATATTGTTTAGCACAAGTGCGACTTTGGCAACAGTTTTGTCTGTATCAGCGTTAATGCCAAGTTCATTTGCTTTTGCGATTGATGACGTAAAGGATTGCGTGAATCCAAAGCACTATGGTGTTGAAAAGACAATCGATATTAAGAAATCCGCACATCAAGGTGACAGGACGGATGAATGTTATGACGAAAAGCAAGCAAGTGAGATTATCAGGACGTGTGTCAATCCTGAACATTATGGTGTGACTCATACATCTGAAATTGAGGGCAAAGAGCACAAGATAGACAATGATATTCTTGATGATTGTTATACGAAAGAAGAGCGTGATAAAGATGTCGAGAAGCAATATAAGGAATGGCTGAAAGTTGTCAAGCAAGTCAATGAAGAATACACGAAGGTTTATAACGAATATGCGGCAAGTTTGAGCGAGAAAATAGCGATAAAAGATGAGATTGCAGAAATTGATGCTCGTATTGAAAAAAAGCAAGCTGAACTCGCAAATGTTGCTAATTATTCATATAAGCAAAATTATCAAGGAGAGTTGCTTGCCTCCCTTTTGACAGGTCAAGGTGTTGAAGACGTTGTGAACAAGAAAAAGTATCTTGACTCAACGGTTGAGTATATGAATGCGAAGGCTGATGAGGTAAAAGCAGAGCGCGAGGAAAAAGAGAAGATTTTAGGCGAAGTTAACTCTCATATCGAGGAGAAAAAGTCGGCGCTTATGGACGCTGCATATCATATCAACGATACTTTGCCAGAGTGCAGCGATGAGCTAACTAGTTACATAGACGAACATTTTTCTGAGGAATTGCAAGAAGGCAGAAACCTTGTTGATAAGCAATTGAGTGATGATTGGCTAGTCGATGTCGCTCTTTATTATGTAGGCACTCCTTACATTTGGGGAGGTAAGAGTGCTGCGGGCGCTGATTGCTCAGGCTTCACTTCTCTAGTTTACAGAACAGCTGAGGGCAAAGAAATTGGTGCAAGCACTTGGAATCAGCACGAGAACTTAACAGTGATTGACAAGAAAGATCTTGTCAGAAACGACGTGCTCTTTATGGACAACGCACAAAATGCGTCTTATCAGCACGTAGGAATATTTGTTGAAGGCAACACATATATTCACAATTCCGGAACAGGTACTCTCGCGCGTCTTGATTCAGGTATTGACTATTTCACTTGTGGTTTGAGAGCCGATTAGCGCCTTGTCAAGAATATTGAGCTTCTGCTAAGAATCACTTAGGCGTGCTATAATTTTTGTTTCATACACGAAAGTGAAAGGTGGAAGTAAGACTAAATGACGCAACATTTGACCGAAAATGACGTTAAGGAAATTTCAGAATATACAAGAATTGGTGTGGAGGACGACGAACTAGCGAAGCTCACAAGCGAGCTAAATTCTATTATCGACGAGTTGGACCCGCTTCTACAATTTGATCTAAGCGGAGTGGACCCTATCTTTCACCCGATTGGATCTCTCGTTAATGCCAACAGAGACGATAGCCAAGAAGAGAGCTTTGCTCAAGAAGAAGCGCTCGCAAATGCGCCAAAGCAGCAAGACGGTTTCTTTTTGATACCTTCAATTCTTGGAGAGGGGGGCGACAGATAATGGACACAAAGACTTATCTATCGCTTAGTGCGTCAGACATTGTAAGAGGCGTTGAGAAAAAAGAGATCGACGCAGTCGAAGTTGCAAATGCTGCTTTTGATCTAATTTATAAAGTAGACGGAGAGCTAAATTGTTTCACTGAAACTTGTCAAGAGCAAGCAATTGAAGCGGCGAAGAATGCAACAGGGTCTTTGGCTGGCGTTCCCGTCGGTTTCAAGGACAACATGAATTTGCTTGGAACGAATACAACATGTTCGTCGAAGATGTTGCAAAATTACAAGTCAACTTATACTGCTACTTGTGTTCAAGAGATGTTAGACGAGGGATGTTTGCCAATTGGTAAGCTCAACATGGACGAATTTGCGTTCGGGTCATCAACAGAGACTAGCATTTTTGGACCAAGCAAAAATCCCCATGATATCGAGCGCGTACCTGGAGGCTCGTCAGGCGGAAGCGCGGCGGCTGTCGCGGCAGGGCTAGTTCCTCTCTCCCTTGGCTCAGACACTGGTGGATCAATTCGCCAACCTGCTTCGCTTTGCGGAATTATTGGCATCAAGCCGACATATGGCAGAGTTTCACGTTATGGCGTAGTGGCTTTTGGCAGTTCGCTTGATCAAGCTGGACCGTTCGCGCGCAACATGACAGATGCAGCGCTTGCGATGAATGCGCTTTGTAAACGCGACGAGAAAGATTGCACGTCCCAAGATTGCGACACTGATTTCACTAAGTGCATAGATGGTGACGTCAAGGGTATGAAAATTGGAATAGTTAAGTCTTGGATGGAGGCTAGTGGTCTTTCTTCAGAAGTTAAACAAAAGATTGAAGAAGCTGCCAAAGTCCTCGAAAGTGCTGGGGCAGAAATTGTGGAACTTGAATTAGAGCATGCGAAAGCAGCTATAAGTGCTTATTATGTGCTAGGTCCTTGCGAGGCATTTTCTAATCTTGCACGATTTGATTCTGTCAGATATGGTTATTGCGACGAGGGTCACGACAATTTAGCCGACCAATATGAAGCAAGTCGCAAAATCGGTTTTGGTCAAGAGGCAAGGCGTCGTATATTTTTAGGAAGTTATCTTCTAAGTTCGGGAATTTATGAAAAGTACTATTATCC
>CAVFJE010000108.1:3327-4352 GCA_963622845.1 Dialister sp. CAG:486 | reverse complement strand
ATAGGATCAAGCACGAATACATCTCTAGATTCTATATCTTGCGGCAACTTGCAATAGTATTCTTGTGGCTCTAGGGTCTCTTCATCTCTATACAAGCCAATAGTTCCAACTCTTGCAGCAGGTACGAGTTCAAGAGCTCCATCTAACATACCCATTCCAGCTCGAAGAATTGGCACAAATGCTAACTTTCTGCCTGAGAGTCGCTTACAAGAAGCTGTGCCAACAGGTGTTTCAACATCGATGCTTTCTGTTTCAAGATCTCTGCAAGCTTCAAAAATCATGAGCATCGTAATTTCATGAATGAGCTGTCTAAAAGAATTAGAAGGAGTGTTTTTGTCTCTCAAAATTGATAATTTGTGTGCAATTAGTGGGTGGTCCATTATGACTACTTTGCGTTTTTCCATGACAAAACCTCGTTTGTTTCGCTAATGATGACTTAAGTTTTTCTTTTCTTTGTTGTGATTTGTCAGCTAAAACTAGATTTTTGATAATGCGTTTAATTAATCTTGATTTACTATTAGCTTTAACTTCATATCGAAATTTAATTTTATCATTGCACTTCTAAAACTTCATCGGCAATTTTGAGATATTCATCATCATGAGAGATAGAAAGTATTGATACACCTTTATCTTTGAGGTGCTCAATTAGACTTTTAAGCTTGTTTTTTTGTTGTTGGTCAAGATAACTTGTTGGCTCATCAAGCACTAGAAGCTTTGGGTCGCTCACTATCGCACCAGCAAGAGCTACCATTTGAATTTCTCCGCCAGATAGCTCATAGACAAGTCGATTTTCAAGAGAGCTCACTCCGCATAGATGAAGTGCCTCTTTTGCTTTTATCAATGATTCTTCTTTATTAAACCTAAGATTTTTAAGAGTAAAAATCACATCATCGATAACAGACAGATTTATGATTTGGTTTTCTGGATTTTGAAAAAGAGCAGAAATTGATTTTCGCCAAGGTATTTCTTGCTCGTCTCTAGTATTGTGACCTAGAACAAAAACATCGCCACTGTCAGGTACAAGC
>CAVFJE010000108.1:0-3317 GCA_963622845.1 Dialister sp. CAG:486 | reverse complement strand
GTACAAGCAACCCAAGTGCAAGTTTGGAAATAGTCGTTTTGCCACAGCCATTTTGACCCTTTATGCATAAGTGACTGCTTTTCGAAAGAGTGAAACTAAGATGGTTGATGATTGGAGCTTCCACATAAGCGAAATTTACATCTTTGAAACTTAAAATTGTCTTTTCATTAAACATAATGTGTATAGTATAAGGGTTTAATATAAAGAAATGATTTTACTAGATAAGGTAGACGAGATTAAATGGATTTATTAACTTCTATCATAGACTCGACCGCAGCGGTGGTGTGGGGTCCGCCTATGATTTTTTTACTTATGGGCACACATCTTTATTTGACGATTAGAACAAGATGCATTCAAAGAAAGCTTTTCTCTTCTATAAAAATGAGCTTTCAGCGTGATAGCGAACATGAAGGAGACGTCTCGCAATTTGCCGCACTTTGTATGACACTTTCTGGAACTATTGGAACAGGCAACATAATTGGAGTTGGAACTGCAATTTTGGCAGGAGGACCTGGAGCAGTTCTTTGGATGTGGCTAACAGGTGTTTTTGGTATCGCAACTAAGTATGTAGAAGTTTTCTCTGCATGTAAGTTTAGAGAGAAAGACGATCGTGGCAACATCATCGGTGGTGCGATGGTTACTTTTAGACGCGCTTTTAACAGAGAAGATGGAACTACTCCACTTTGGGCAAAAGCAGGGTCGGCGCTTTTTGCAATATTTACGGCATTTGCGACACTTGGTATTGGCTGTGCAGTTCAATCTCAAGCAATCTCTGGCGTTATTACCGATACATTCAACGAGGTCCCGCCAATTGTAATTGCACTTGTTTTAGCTGTTATGACTGCCCTTGTAATCATGGGCGGAATAAAGTCTATATCGCGTGTTTGTGAAAAATTAGTGCCATTTATGGCCGTTGCTTACGCAGGTGGAGCGATCGTTATTCTATGCATGAACTTTGATATTTTGGGTCAAGCAATACAGATGATATGTGTTTGTGCTTTTACTCCAAGCGCTGCTTTTGGTGGTGCTCTTGGCTCAAGCCTAATTGTTGTGCTTCAATATGGTTGTGCTAGAGGTCTATTTTCCAACGAATCTGGAATGGGATCGGCACCAATCATCTCTTCAACAGCTTCAGGAGCAAACCCTGCAAGGCTTTCTTTAGTTGCTATGACAGGAACTTTTTGGTCAACGGTAGTCATGTGTTTACTTTCTGGTCTTGTGATTGTGACAAGCATGATTAAACATCCCGACATAGTTGACTCTATCGCTTCAGGCAACATTGCTGCAGGTGCAACACTTACTAATGCTGCTTTTTCTACAATTCCATACATTGGAACGCCACTTTTGATGCTTGGAATCTTGACTTTTGCGCTCTCAACAATTTTTGGTTGGTACTACAATGGGGATCGCTGTATGGCCTATCTCTTTGGAACAAAGTCTATTCGTCCATATCAAGTGGTTTATGTGATAGCATGTTTCTTTGGAGCAATAGGCATCGGTGATGTAATATGGTCAATGTCAGATATTGCAAACGCACTAATGGCAATTCCAAATTGTATTTGCATCCTTCTGCTATCTGGTCTAATTGCTAAAGAGACTAAACACTATGTTTGGGATGACAATCTAGATGAAAGTGATGGTCGCGTCATTCCTCTAAAAGGTGAATAAAAATTAATTAAGGAGAAAAGATTGACTATGAAATTAGAAAATCACGTTCTATATGGAAGACAAACTTGCCCATATTGTGGGAAAGTATTTAGAGTTATGGAAAAGTATGGCGTTGAGTGCGATGTTGTTGACACGAATGTACCAGAAAATTTAGATAAACTCGAAGAGTTGACAGGCAGACGAACTGTTCCATGTTTATTTATCGACGGAAAACCAATGTGGGAATCTTCAGATATCATTCAATATTTCAAATCTAAAGTCACCAGCTAATTAATATGTCGTGCAAAAAAATTGCTATTTTAGGTGGTGGAGCTTCTGGCATTTTTGCGGCTATATCTGCTGGTCTTGCTTCACAAGGCAAAGACGACTTTGAAATAACTATTTTTGAGAAGAACAAGTCTATTGGAAAGCCTATTCTGCGCTCTGGCAACGGCAGATGTAATCTCTCAAATACAAAAATTGAGAGAGACGAGGCACTTGAGCTTCTAAAGGGTAGAGGGCTTCTAGTCGATATTAAAGATACGGGTGAGATTTTTCCATATTCGAATAAAGCGCAGACAGTGCTTGACCTTTGTTTGGAAATCTTAGACGAATGCAATGTAAATATTGTTTGTGATCGTGAGATTAGTGACATCTCGCAATTAAACGACTTTGATGCAAAGATTATCTGTACTGGTCATGATACGAGTGCAAATCTTTTGCCTAAGGAAGTTATTTTTTTTGACTTTGAACCAGTACTTTGCCCTATCGAAGTTAATGAACCCATACCTCATTCTCTAGAAAATTTAAGGGCAAAAGCGCTCGTTACTGTTAAAGACGGCCTTGGTGTTGTCATTTTCGAAGAGTTTGGGGAAGTCCAATTTAGGTCGTATGGCCTCTCTGGAATAGTTGTATTCAACGCTTCACGATATGCTAGAGCAGGCGACACTATTGAATTGAATTTCAAACCTAAGGATATGGGAGGGAGTGAATATGAAAAGTTAGTCCAAACGCGTTTTAATAATTGCGGTAACTATGAAGGTTTAGTTGCAAAAGAACTAAGTGATTATTTAATTGAAAAGAGATCAGATCCGACTTCTCTTCAATTTACTATTGCAGGATTGCACGATGATAAAAAACTGGTGCAGGTATATCGCGGTGGAGTTGATAAGCGTGACGCTTTCAACTTTGAGGAGATGACCTTCATTTGCGGAGAAGCGCTGGATTATGACGGTCCATGCGGAGGCTTTAATATCTCTCACGCTTTTAATAGCGGGCTTAGAGCAGGCAAGCTTTGCATTGAATACTTTCAAGCATTGAAAGGTTTGAAGCAGGGAAGAGCTGTTGGGATTCCAACTGATACAGTCTATGGAGTGGCTATCTCAGTTGAACATGCACCTAGTCCAAGCATTATCAATCAAATCAAGAAAAGTCCCGACAATAAGCCTATTGCTTGGCTAATCAATGACGTTGAAGACTTGAGGAAATATGCAAAAAATGTAAGAGAGTATGTCTACGATTTGATTGATGAGGGATGGCCTGGTGGACTAACTTTGATTTTAGAAGCCAGCGATAAAGTTAGAGAACACTTTGCATCCGAGACGGGAACTATTGCTCTTAGGATGCCTAAGAGTCAGCTGGTTTTGAGTTTAATTAAAGAACTTGGATGT
>CAVFJE010000107.1:0-4728 GCA_963622845.1 Dialister sp. CAG:486 | reverse complement strand
GCTCAGCACGGTGCTGACTTCATTAAAGTAGGAATTGGCGGCGGCTCCATTTGCATTACGCGCGAGACAAAAGGAATTGGCAGAGGTCAAGCAACCGCGGTCATTGAAGTAGCGAAAGCTCGAGATGAGTGGTTTGAGGAAACTGGCGAGTATATTCCAATATGCAGCGACGGAGGCATAGTATACGACCACCACATCGCACTTGCGCTTGCGATGGGCTCTGATTTCGTCATGTTAGGCAGGTATTTTGCACGCTTTGACGAGAGCCCAAGTGCAAAAGTTATGATTAATGGCAACTACATGAAAGAATATTGGGGTGAAGGCTCAGCTCGTGCCCGCAATTGGCAAAGATATGATCTTGGCGGAACAAAAAATAAGTTGTCTTTTGTAGAAGGTGTAGATTCTTACGTCCCATTTGCAGGCTCGCTTAAAGACAACGTCGATGTTACACTTTCAAAAATTAAAAGTACTATGTGTAATTGTGGAGCTCTTTCAATTCCAGAATTTCAAGAGAGAGCTAAGCTCACTATTGTCTCATCGACTTCAATTGTCGAAGGTGGAGCTCATGATGTTATGCTTCGAGACAAGAATACTTATGCTTCTTCAGCTCAATTGCATTAATGTTGAAAGGTTTTCTAATGAACATATATGAATTTTCACTTAGCTAAATATTTAGCATGGTATGGTACACCGGAGCAATTGCCACCCAGTGAAAAATGCGAGATAGCTTTTGCTGGAAGGTCAAATGTTGGTAAGTCATCGCTGATGAACGCTCTTATGTATCGCAAAAATTTGGCGAAAGTTTCTTCGAAACCGGGGAAAACTGCAACGATTAATTTTTACGACGTCGACGAAGTTCACTTTGTCGACTTGCCTGGTTATGGCTTTGCAAAAGTTTCGGCTTCTGAGCTAGACAGATGGGCAGATCTCATAGAAGGATATTTTAACGAGGAAAGAAAACTTAAGTTGGCAATATGTTTGGTCGACATCAGACACGATCCAAGTGATCTAGATTTATCAATGATTGACTTTGTTAGTCAAACTCTAATTCCTCATGCGATTGTGCTCACTAAGGCAGACAAATTGAGCAAACAAAAAGCTATATCTCAAAAGGCGAAGATAGTGCGTCAACTTAATCTCTCGGAAGATACGCCCATAATTGTGACATCTACAGAAAAAAATCAAGGTCTAGACACCTTAAGGAAGCTAATCGAGAGCAGAGTAAACTAAGCAACACAACAACTAATTGGAAAAGACAATCGGGCTCAAAGCTAGAGGCGAGAGAAGATATACCCCCCCCTCCAATCTTTGCTCACGTAAGGAGATGCATGTGGGTCAGATGTTAGACTTCCTCCCCATTTATCAATCATATATGACCATTCTGTGTTAGCTAAGGACTTAAGCGTTGAAGACCAACTAAAGTTGCTTTGAGAAGTCTCTAAAGAAAAAATAGCTGCCGCAGGTGTATAGATGATGTGTTTATTAAGAGATCTGATCTTGAGACTGAGATCAACATCGCAAAATGACGGAGCTTTCTCGTCGAAACCATTTAGCTCATCAAAAGTAGTCGCTTTGATGCACAAACAATCGACACTTAGAGCAGAGACGTCTTTAGTTAGTTCTAGGTAGCCATGATTTGAGAGTGCTCGATTTGGCAAGTTCTTAAACAAACTATAAGGATGATCGCCTAGGAAAACTCCCGCGTGCTTAACAGTCTCATCGCTGTAGAGAACTTTGCAAGTCGAGGCTCCAACGTTATTTTGAATTATCAAACCTACCAATTCTTCAATCCACGTAGGGGTTAATATTTGCGTGCAATCTGTAGCGAAGATTAGAATTTCTCCTTTAGCATTATTCTTAAGTTCGTTTAATTTGGCAGCCTTGTTCAAAGAACTATCAAGGTGAACCGTCTTGACCTTCGAGTTTTGAATATCGAGATTTGCACTTGAACCGATTATTATTTCAAAATTATTGTATGTAGAAGTTTGCAAAATTGACGCAACAAGCTCATTAGCACTTGAAGCACAACTTTCATCTAAAAGACAAATCACACTTACGTAAGGTTTTGGATCAGGTATGTCATAGTTCACATGTGTGTGAAAGTTGAATGTATGGTGAGGTTGAACCGTTCCTTTGATGCCACGCCGCTCAAGGTGCTTAGAAACCGCCCTAATTCCCGCGTTCGTTGCATACGGTTTCTTATCGCAACCATCATTTCCTGCCGTAGACGTCTCACAAATTCGCCAGTGATATAAAACCTTTTCAACGTGTTCGATATTGCTGGTTTTCTCACATGCTTGAAGAGTAAGGTGATGATCTTGTGCACCGTCGTAATCACTATTGTTATATTCGAGCTCAAGTAGAAGGCTCTTTCTTATTGTTAACATGTGACAAACGTAGTTATTCGACCTTAAGAAGAACTCGCTGAAGCCTGGCTTGAAAGCGGGAGCTTCAAAGCGACCATTTGGTTTTAGCAAGTCCTCGTCACAATAGAGCATATCTGTATCAGGCTTTTCGTTGATTCTATAAGCATATTCAAACAAACAATTCGGCTCAATAATGTCATCGTGATCAACAAAGCAAACAAAATCTCCAGTAGCTTTCGCAATTCCATTAGCTGTATTTTTAGAGATGCCTTCGTTTTTCTCTATTAAAACTTCACGAATTCTTTCATCTTCTTGAGTAGCCTCTTTGACTGTCGATACAAGTTCGTCGCTTTCATCTTTCGCTCTAACTAAAAGCAGCTCCCAATTGTTATAGGTTTGCGTTTTTATTGAATCAATCAATTCTTTAAGAAATTCAATCGGTGTGCGATAGAGCGGTACTACAATTGAAAACTTGGGTTCTATATTGAATCGCGCATTTTTTTGCTGGACTAAATCAGGGAGCGTTGCTCGGTATTTCTTGAGAAAACACTCTGGATACCAAGGATCATTTTCCGCGAAACGATACAGAACTTGATCTTCGGCAGCACGCGCCTCTTCCACTTGTTTTTTATCAAAAAATTGCTGATGAAGAGGCTTCTTTGTCTTATCGTTTTGAATCTCAACGATGAAATTTTGTTCTGGATAAGGAACAAAGAGCGCGTAGATCAATTCTTTATTTTCACCGTTTGTGCTGAGAGGTCTCTCGCCTATAAATTCACTTCTAAAGGAAAGCTGGTTGCCGCCTTCGTCTTTGATAACAACATTGCCTCCTTTTGGTGCTTCTTGCTCTTTAGACACGTGAATAGAAATTCGCACTATCATGCAATCGCCTTTTGAAATGATAATGCCAAGTGTTGCATCGTACGCACAATCACAGATTAATTCGTTCTCTCTACTTTGCGTTGCGACCGCTTGTTCTTCTTTTTTCTTTTTGCGAAATAAAAACATAGCTTTTACCTATTTATTGCCTTTCATCTTTCTTGCCGTCTTTGCCGGTAGTGTCATGAGCGGATGATAAAGGCGTTGGTGACGCTCAAATCTATTGTCGAGAGCATCTTGGATTTGCCACTTCTCTACCCAAATAATTCTTCTTTCAATTATCTTTTGAATAAATGGAGTGTGCCTTGCATACTTCCAAAAGTACTCCTCCATATCGACATTTTCGTATTTCCATGGTTTTTGATAACCAGCAAAATGTATCACTTTTGGATTTTGTCTAGCTTTTTGATATTCCGTAAAAATTTCTGCAGGTGCGAAAGAAAACACATTGTTTACCCTATGCCCGCAATCGTGCATCACGTTCCACTCGCTAGGCAAAAATTCAACGCCATGTTCGCATTGTGAATTAAGAATATCTTGGTCGTTATATATAAAAGATGAATCCGAGGCCAGCAGCATCCAAGTGTCTGTCTTGTGAAGATTCCTTAATTTCTTCGTGTTCATCACAAGCACTCCAGCCTGGAAATAATCGTATGGATCATCCATCAAAAGCACATTTTCGTTGTATTTTAGGCGTTGTCCATCCTTATAATTTAAGTTTCCAAGAAAATCAATGTCTTTAATTGCCGCAATATATTTGCCTTCGATGTCAACGTTGAATATTTCAGAAATATCACCTTCAACAACTAGATCGCTGTCAAGATAAACAACCTTGTCATATTGTGGCAACAGCGATTGAATTAGAAAGCGATAATACGTCTCATTGCTGATATGTTCGTTTGAAGTGGTCAACTTGCACTTTGATATCAGCCTTTCAACTTCTAGAAATCTAAGCGAGACGTGTTCGTATTGCGCGAAGAACTTCTTCATTATAAGTTGATTTTCGCTCGATATATTTGAGTGAAAAACGATTACGTCATAATTGTAATCTTGGCTCGCATTTTCTATCGTTGAATAAATTGCCGTAGTTAGTATTGGCACGTAGAAATCGTCAGCTGCTAAAACAATTGGTATAGTTTGTTTTGTGTCAGCACTGCTTTCAAGTGAATACTTTGGGATTTGAAGCTTGTCAGGTCGCTCAAAGTGAACACATTGGAGCTCCTTATGTTTAATGTTAGGATTGTCGTCTTTGTGTTTAAGAACAAAGACATTTAGTAGTCGTTCTGCAAGATGCCCGACTGTACGCAACGATTCCCTGCTATAATTTTTTGGCTTATATCGGTTTTCAAATTCGCTTAAGATGTCAAATAACCACTCGCAATATTGAAAGAAAATATCTTTCTTCATAATAAACATGTTCCCAAAACAAGTTTTATTATTGTTCATATAACTTTTAAATGTTTCGCTATATTCAGGGTATTTT
>CAVFJE010000106.1:0-3531 GCA_963622845.1 Dialister sp. CAG:486 | reverse complement strand
ACACCTACCGGTATAATCGGTAACAGTTTTGAAGATTTTCAAGTACGCCAAGAACAGATTGATATGGCTCTTGCTATTAGAGAGAATTTTATTAAACAAGGCAACTTGATAGTTGAGGCTGGAACGGGAGTTGGGAAATCTTTTGCTTATCTTCTGACTTCTGTTTTGGTATCAAAAATGAATAATGTTCCGATTGGAATTTCCACAAAAACTAATTCATTGCTAGATCAATTAGCTTATAAAGACCTGCCTCAATTAAGTAAAAGTTTTGAGGAAGGGATCCGTTTTACTTCACTGAAGGGTATTTCACATTATCCATGTTTAAGAAAGATTGAAAAAATAAGCAAGAAAGGCGGGATAAAAAAAATATTTGGAGAAACAATAATTAATACTGCACCTGCTATCGCTACAATTCTGTCTTTCGTGGAACAATCTGAAATTGATGATCTTGACATGATCAGAATGGATTATCGCAGTCTTAAAACAAAAGATGTCACGACGACTGCACACGAGTGTCATGGAAAAAGATGCCCATATTACAAGAAATTATGCTTTGCACATGGAGCAAGAGAGATTGCACAGAAAAGCGAAATAGTTTTAACTAATCACAACATGCTGTTATCTGATGTTGCAACAAGTGGTAATGTTTTACCTAATATCAAGCATTGGGTCATAGATGAAGCACATTCCTTCGAGGAAGAAGCAAGGAAAACGTTAGGGTCAAAGTTGACAGAGTTTGATCTCAAAACAATAGCAGAAAGAGTTTCATCAACACGAGAGAGCAGTACATGTATCTTCTTTCAACTTGAGAAGAAATTTAAGCATCAAGAAGCTAAAAATCTGTTCTACTCAATATTCAACAAGTGCGTCCGAACGGGAGATCTTCTCGCTGAAGCATCTGTAAATTTTGCGATTGCATTAAGAAATCTTGATTGTCTTGATAAGACGCCAAAGTCTTCTTATGAGACAGAAGATATTTGGATAGATGACAGCATAAGAAATAGTGAAGTTTTTACCAATTGTGAAAAAGCAGCTAAGAACTTTGTCGTTGAAGCAACAAAATGCAGTTTAGCGATAGGCGATTTAATCGCTTTTTTGGAAGACTTTTCAGATCTTTATTACTATCAAGCAGAATTAGCAAGTTTGAACTACGAGATTGCAGATGCTACGTCTGCTACTAAGCGCATTTTCGATGAAAATAAAAGCCAAGAATTTTCTTATTTCACAGTCGCGAGAAGGACAAAGCGTGTTCCTTATACACTTACAAGTGAATATCTCGACATTGGAAAAGAATTGGCGTTGAAGTTTTATTCAAAGTTAGAAACATGCGTTTTTACATCTGCGACTCTTAGAATCGGAAAGTCTTTTCAATATTTTGAAGAAGCTCTTGGGTTGTCAAAAGGGACAGATATTTTCAGTGATGCTGTTATCCAAGTTGATAATACTGTGGTTAAAGATAACGATAAGAATCAATATCCGCAAGAAGTGTTGAATAGAATCAATAAACCAACCTTTGAATTGGCTTTGGAGTCTAGCTTTAATTTTAATTCGAATATGACAGTTTATGTTGCAAGCGATATCGCTGAACCTGGGCGCCCAGGAAAATCAGATAATAATGAGTATTTAGACAACCTAAAAGAGTTGATTTTTAAATCTATTAAAAGTTTAGGCGGCTCAATGCTTATTCTTTTTACGTCTAGAGCTGATATGGATAATTGCTTTAAGGTATGTGAACCAGCGCTTCGAAGTGAAGGCTTAAAAGTTGTGTGTCAACGTAAAGGTACGAGCACCAAGCGTCTTGCAGATGAGTTCATTGCTGATGAGAGTGTTTCTTTGTTTGCATTAAAATCATTTTGGGAAGGCTTTGATGCTCCAGGTGACACGCTTAGAGGCGTTTTAATTGCTAAACTTCCCTTTAGTATTCCAAGTGATCCACTTAATCTTGAGAGGCGAGTTAGACAAAATATTGATGTTTTTAGAAAGTATTGTGTCCCAAAGGTGGCACTTGAAGTTAAGCAAGCGGCAGGCAGATTGATTAGAAGTGCAACAGATAAAGGTGTTGTCATTCTAGCAGACAGGCGAGTGTTGAAAAATTATGGTAGAGATATTTTAACTTCTATGCCAACAGAAGATGTAAGAGTTATGCCTATGGAAGAAATTAACAAGTCAATAAGGAACACGTTTTAGTGAAGTTTTTCAAGAAAAAATATAAACAAGACGAAACCAGCTACATTGCGCAGAAAACGTTAGGTAAAACTAATGAAATATCTTTTAGTGTCCTTGGTGCTAAGCTAGAGAAGAGCGAAGAAAAGCAACTTGATCCTTGGGACATTCAAAGCACTTCGAACATTAATGTAAGAAGAAGGCAGCGTAGAAGAGCAAAGATGATTGTTTGGTTGAGTGCAGCCTCTTTTGTTTTACTACTTGGACTTCTTGTTATTTATTCTATCGGTGGTGTGATACAAACAACTAGTGGGACAAATGACCAGTTAACCAAGATTATGAAAGAAACTCTCACTGTTAGCAAAGACAACGATGACATACGAAGTGCGCTTGATGTGTCTCTTAATAACGAACCAAGTGCTATTAGCGCTAAAATTACAGCTCAAAATATCAATAATCTAGTAGCCAAAGCTACTAAAAACATAAATTCTCTTAAACAGACAAAAAACGAACTTGAAAATCTACTCAACAATATCGTTGTTCCATCAGATAAGAATAATGCCAATGGTTGTCTGGATTTAATCAACAATGAACTTGAGGTATGCAATCTTCTTAACGATGTTGCAAAGGGCTATCTAAATGATTATCTTACAGACAGAGAGCTTGCAAGTGAAGCGATGGATGCAATCATGGATGGAGATAGCGCTGATAGAGAGGCTAGTTATTTAATTTTGCAAGCTACTAATGAAGCAGCACAAAAAGCAAGAGAGAAAAACCAAGAAGCGTTAGATGAAAACGAGAAGGCACGCTCTTTGTTTTTGAATATGACAAATGCAAATCAAAAAAAATTTAGTGACTACCTTGAGTTTTGTCAATTGCGAATTGAGGCTCAAGAGGCTTCACTAAAAGTTGTGCAAGCATACATTGATAGAAATAAAGAAGAGTTAGAAGCGCAAAACGAAGTGTACAACACAAAGCAAGAGGAAGCAACTAAGATTGCCAACAGATGGACTGATGAGCCGAAAGAAGTGTTGGATCAAGAGTTTGTAGAGAGCAGGCAAAGCGACAGCGAGAAATTAAGGGCGCTTATAAGCTTAAATAGTTCTTACAAGAAAACGATCGAAGATTTAGTCAATTCTTAAAACATTTAAATTAAGACTAAATAAAAAAACCGGTGAGAAATTAATCTCACCGGTAATTGTTGGATGCTAGAAAGTGTCTTAGCTCAACTCTGAGAGCTTTATGGCTTAGCACTTAGGACAGCTTGGAATACACCTGTGTCTCCATTTTTGTCCTTCTCGAGTTGCCATTGATGTTGCTCTAGTCCTTCCCATTCTACTTTGTTTGAAGTGTAGTGGTGAGCTGAAC
>CAVFJE010000105.1:0-5063 GCA_963622845.1 Dialister sp. CAG:486 | reverse complement strand
TAAGTATTATCGGTTGGCTTCTTCTTTCCCAGTTAGCGAGATCGATGAGATAGAAAAAGGGCTAGAGTCAGGGCAATTGCATCCAAATGTAGTTAAGAGACAACTGTCGAGAAATCTCGTTGAGACTTACTACGATAGTGAGGCAGCGAAGAGTGCTGAGGAGCATTTCGATATTGTTTGTAAACAGCATGATATTCCAGATGACATCCCAACTTTCGACGGTGAGCTTCCATTAAATGATGAAGGAAAGGTGTACCTAGCTGGTCTTATTAGTGATTTGAAGCTTTGTCCATCTACGTCAGAGGCAAGAAGATTGATAGATTCCGGCGGCGTTAAGATTGATGGTGAGGCACTTCCCGAAAAATCTTACAATATCGATCCAGATGCACTTAAAGGGCATGTTTTGCAAGTTGGCAAAAGAAAATTCATGCAATTCTAATAAGCTTCAAGTGCCAAAAAGAGTTGAAAAGAAAAAAGCTTCCCATGAAGAGAACAGGGCACCTTTAAGAAGGATTGAAGGTTTAGAAGATGTCGTATTAGACGCGCGTTTTCGTCATTACGCAGGATTTCCTGATGATTACTCAGAAGTCTATGAGTTTCTTGCTTCGGGTGAGTACAACATGAACTTCCTTGTTAAAGTCGAAGGCAGGCAAAATCCGGTCGTCTTAAGGGTTGAGTGTGGCTCACAACTGGGGTTAGAAAATCAAATTGAATATGAAGTTAATGCATTGATGTGTCTAAGTCCTTCAGGCAGAACTCCGTCAGTTATAGCGGCAGATGCGGATAGAAAACATTGCAAGCATGGAGTTTTGCTAGAAACTTTTAAGAAGGGGCATCACCTCGACTACAATTCAGATCACGATCTTTTATGTGCAGCTCACGTTTTGGCGGACATCCATTCTCTGACACCGCCGATCAATTGTCGTCTTCAACTTGCATCAAATCCATGGCTTACTATGTTGGCAGAGTGTCAAGTGATGGCAAGCGTATATTTGAACTCTCAATATGCGAACAGGTCTGTCTCATCTAGAATTGAAAAGATGTTGGATAAAGCAGAAGAGATAACTAAGCATACAAATCCAGAAATACCACATTTGAGTATTGTTAATACTGAAGTCAACAACACAAATTTTCTAATTGGTGACATTAAAGATAGCTACCTCGTTGATTGGGAAAAGCCACTCATTAGTGATCCAGCGCAGGATATAGGTCACTTCTTGGCTGATACGACGACCTTTTGGAAAACTGATGTCATCTTTAACGAAGAGAAGAAGAAGCAATTTGTAGATCGTTATATTGAAGCTATAGACAATAGGTTTTACGATGAAAAACTCGCTCAACGCTCGCTGGATATGGCAAAGTTCACGTGTTTGCGTGGAGTGACATGGTGTGCGATGGCTTATGTTCAATATCAAGACGATTCAAAAGAATTAAGGGATGAATTCACAAGAAAAAAGCTAGATGATTATCTCGATACCGGATTTCTTGATAATATATATCTTGGTTAAGCGTGATTAAGAAATATATGATTGTGAATAATTTAATTAAATTACATATAAGTCAAAAAAAGGTTGCTTCCATATCGCTCGTCCTATCTATCGCAATAAGCGCAGCAGCGTTTCTTGTTCTTTGCCTTCTGTTCGGCGGTGCTAGTCAAGGGATCGAGCTTAACAAAGCGCGCCTAGGAGCTCAAATAATGTGCGTTCCCTCTGAGGCAGCTGGTGAAGTTGAGGATGAAGACATATTGTTCACCGGAGCTGCACTAAATGCTTATATGGATGCCTCACTTGCAGATGGCATAAAAGAAATAGATGGAGTAGACCAGGTCACAGTGCAATTTTTTGGGCAAACTCTCGCAGAAGGGTGTTGCTCTAGCCCGAATGATACAAGAATTATCGGGGTCGACCTTGAGAGTGATTTCATCATTAAGCCTTTTCTTGACGAGAGGGGCATAAATACCCTCTTAGATGATGAGATTTTGATTGGGTCTAAAGTCTTAGGTTTTGAATCTGGCGAAGGTAGTGTATTAGGGAACAATGTCAAGGTCAGAGGTGTTCTTTCAGAGACTGGTAGCTATCTTGATAGCTCAATTATGATGAGTCTAAAAAGAGCACGTGAGATTGTTGCTGCTGAAGAGAGTAACTCATATCTTTGGGAGAAATATGGAGAGCCGCAAAATCTAATCAGCACTATTTTGATTAAGTCGAGCTTTGATCGTCTTGACGTTTTGGCAAAAAGAATAAAGAGATATGAGTTTGGGGATTACTCAACAATTGTCCAGAGCGATGTTGTTGAGAAATCACAAGAAACGCTAAGCTCTCTCTATATTGTCATGTTGTTTGCTGGCATTGCTCTTGCACTTGCTTCGATATTACAACTTGTGTCACGTTACGCCAACGCAGTTTGGGAAAGACGAGCTGAATTGGCGCTATTTAGAGCACTTGGTGCAACTATATCAGACATCAAATCACTAATTCGCCGAGAAGCTTTGCTTTTGAGTGCAATAGGCTGTGTGTTAGGGCTCGCATTAGGATATATTCTATATTCGATATTGTTGTCATACTTGCAAGGGTTATCGGCATTTCCATTCTCTGCGCTCGATGTAATTTCAACAGGGGTCATATGTTTGGTCATAGTAGTAGCTTTTCTACTTGTAACACTGCTCTCTATAATTACACCTATGAGACAAGTTTCAAAGATTGATCCAGCGACAGCAATGTCGCAAGTAGACATAGGTTAGGCGGTTTAGTAAGTTGGACAGTTCGCTCTTAAAATTAGATGAAGTTTCGAAGAGTTTTGGAGATAAGCTGATTTTCAACAATATCTCTCTAACTCTTGAAAAAAGCAAATCGGTCTGTATAAAAGCTCCTTCGGGAAAGGGCAAGTCGACTCTTCTGTCGCTCGCTGGTTTGCTTTTACAACCAAGCGATGGCAAGATTTTCTTTGATGGCGTTGACACAACAAATCTTTATGATGAGGACTTAAGCAAAATTAGGCGAGATCGGATCGGTTTTTTGTTTCAGCACACACAACTAGCTGGCACTCTTCGAGCTTGCGATAACGTTTCTTTAGCTGCAAATTTTGCTTCCAAAAATGAGATAGATTTTTCAAAAGGCGAAATTGAAAACAGAAGAAAAGCTTTATTGGAGCGCTTTGATCTTGGCAGCTACTATTATTATTTTCCACATCAACTCTCTATTGGTCAAAAGCGAAGAATTGCATGCGCGAGAGCTCTATTTATGGAACCTGAACTAATTATTGCAGATGAGCCTACAAATGATCTTGATGAGGCAAATAGACAAATAATGATTCAAGCGCTCTTCGAGAGAGTACAAAGTGGGAACAGCGCGCTACTTTATGCAACTCACGATGAAGATTTGGCAATGATGGCCGATGAAATAATCGAGCTCTAGAGGTTTTTGTTTAGCTCCCAACCTTTTCGACGTAAATTGTCTGCAGTACGAAGAGTGTTTGACTTGAGCGCGTCAAAAGATGTTTTGATGCTTTTGTCGTGCGGATCTCTGCTCATGTCTACCCAAAATAGATAATTCTCTTGCCCTGGAACCAATTTGTGTCGTCTAGCTATTACAAGGGTTGCAGCAACATGCATAATCCAATTCTCTAGTGGCGGTTCTCTGTCTATTGAGCCTTTCATCAAAGATAATTGATTATACGCTGTTGCATGATAGGTTCTATATTGCGAAGTTTGAAGAATCACATTTGCTAGAGAATCGAGTTCACTTCTGTTCATGTTTTGCCAAATCGGTTCAATGCCAGATATTAGTTTTGCGCCCTCACATTGAGAAATCGCATTCATCGTTGCAAGTCTGTTCTCTTGCGAATGATTGGTTATCTTTCCTTCACAAACACGAAGTGCATGATAAAAACCTGAAGCTCCTGAATCAACTAGTCTTTGCACTTCTTGATTGGTCATGTCTCTGTAATTAACGAAGGTCTCTTGATCAGCACTCAGCATTTCTCTTGAGAGCTTTATCGCATCTTGCAGTGCCTCTATTTCAGTTGACGCACTGGCCACTAAAAGCGAAACATCGACGTGGCAATCTCTAAGAGTTGCAAATAGATTTGTCAATTGACTTTGCAAAAGCAATTGAGTTGAGCTTTTAGCGATGCCTTGGGTTGCATAAATACAATCACTCGAGGCAAAATTTCCTCTTTTTGGAGCGTACTCACAAAAGGAACAATCTTTTGGGCAAACCATGTCATCTATCCCTATTAGTGCAGCGATTTTCGCTTTGTTGCATGTAAGATCGCGCATCATTTGAGCTGCTCGCTCGACAAGAATTGTCTCTTCTAAAGAAGCAGCTGGAATATTTAGGAGGAACAAGATGTCCTCTTTGTCTAGTGCCTGTGTATAACACCTGTTGCAAACATGGTCAAGTCTGCCTTTTGTAAAAAGTCCTGATAACATAGTATTTTCAATTTCTAGTAAAGTGTCTCTTGCTTATAATTTTGCTTTAGGTATATCAAGTTGCGATTTGTCGTCTGCCGGCGCTTTAACAATTGCAAGAATTGAAAAAAGAGCAGAGAGAGCGACCAAAACCAAAGCGACGTGATATGTGTTGTGGCATGACATGGACGTACTTCCACATAGTCCGATTCCAATAGAAGAGGGAATGGCAGCGATGATTGCACAAGTTAGCAAAGAAAGTCCACCAAGCAATTGCTTCGACCTCTTCGAGTCTCCTGCCAAGATTAGCATTGAGGAGATAGCACCAATCGTTGCTATAAAAGGTATAGCGACAAATGACCAATGGCATTTCATAGGCGTTTGGCCCCCACTAGCAGTTTCTATCATTTTCTCGCAACCTCCAATTGTGATAGCTACAATTGAAATCGCAACAAAAAATAATGCCGCAACAACAGCAAATATATTTGACAAATTCTTCATTTTAATTACCCAAGATTTCTTCATTTCCTTGTTTCAAACCTTATTTATTTTATACTTTTTAACAAGTTTTTTTTAAATCATGTAGAATAAATTTATAAGATAAATTCTGCAAGTAAGAAAAGCATAATTTTTTTCTGTATTCAATATCATCGGG
>CAVFJE010000104.1:15118-15850 GCA_963622845.1 Dialister sp. CAG:486 | reverse complement strand
ACCTATGAGAGAGCCAATCCTATCTCTCATCTCGATGGAAGCTTTGTTAGTAAAAGTAATAGCTAGTATCTCCCACGGTGGTATACCTAGGTCTTCGACCATGTGAGCTATTCGATAAGTCAATACAGAAGTCTTGCCAGAACCCGCTCCTGCCAAAACTAGAAGCGGCCCGTCAACAGTTAGTACAGCCTCTCTTTGAGGTTCATTTAAACCCGAAATATCAATAGTCAATTTGCATCCTATCTATAATTTTTTATAAAACATTGATGAGAACTTTTGAGCCGAAATAGAAAAGAACGACGATTCCGACAACGATACGATAGACGCCAAAAGCTCTAAAATCATGAGTCTTAATAAATTTTAACAAGAATTTGATTGCAAGTATCGAAACTAGAAAAGATGTTAGGCACCCAACAACTAAAACTCCTATTTCTGTTGTGCTCATAGAAATACCAGATAGAACCATCTTTAGTGTCTTCAAAAGGCCCCATCCTAGCATAACTGGTATTGCCAAAAAGAACGTGTATTCAGTCGCAGCAACTCTTGAACAGCCACAGAGCATGCCTCCTAAAATGGTAGATCCGCTTCTAGATGTTCCCGGCACAATTGCAAGACATTGAAATAATCCAATTTTTAGCGAGGTTACTATGTCCATATCATCTACGGTCATAATTCTATCTGCTTTGCCAAACTCAATTTTGTGCCGCTCAACAACTATAAAAGCTATTCCAT
>CAVFJE010000104.1:11625-15108 GCA_963622845.1 Dialister sp. CAG:486 | reverse complement strand
TATACGTTAAAGAAATCATCTAGCGTGATTCCTACAATCGCTGCTGGCATGCACCCCACTGCCACCATCCCCCAGAGCTTAAAAGTTGCTTTTCTCTCCTCTATATTTTTCGTTTTTGAGAGTGGATTTAGCTTATTGAAGTAAATAACAACAACTGCTAATATTGCGCCCAATTGAATTACGACAAGGAAAAACTCTAAGAAAACATGACTAACATTTAGCGTCAAGAATTCATCAACGAGAATCATATGACCCGTCGACGAAATTGGAAGCCACTCGGTGATTCCCTCGACGATACCTAAAATTAATGCTTTAAAGAGCTCGAATAAATCCATCTTACTTTGCCAACTTCAAATGCTTTGTGACCTACTCGCTTCTAAGAGCTACAACAGGATCTTTCTTTGAAGCTGAAGTAGCTGGAATTAGACCCGCGATGAAAGTAAGCAAGATAGACACTAATATGAGTACAACAGCCGCACCAAGTGGCAAAGAGGCAATGTCGTCGACCTTCGCCAAAAACGATATAATCGCATTTGCAGGAAAGCATAAAAGTGCAGTCACTGCCACTCCAATTATGCCAGCAATTGCTCCTTCAATGACGGTTTCAGCATTGAAGACTTGCGAGATATTGTTGCGAGAAGCTCCAATTGCACGCAAAATTCCAATCTCTTTTGTACGCTCAAGAACGCTAACGTAAGTGATGATGCCAATCATAATCGAAGACACTACCAAAGATATTGAAACAAAAGCAATCAGCATGTAAGTAATGATATTTATAATGGTACGAAGCCCACTCATCATCGTGCCAACGATATCAGTATAGACAACTTTTTTAGAAGTGTCTCCGCCTTGTGAGACATTATTATTGTATTTATCAATCTCATCAATTATAGATTGTTTCGAATCAAAATTTTTCGCATAGATGTTTATAGCAGTCGGAGAACTGAGGTCTGCATAATTGAGTTTCGAAAGATTATTGTCATAGGAACTTGTATTTGAGCCGCTCATCATTGACATTATCGCACTTTGCAATTCTTCGCTAGTCATATTGACCTTAAACGCGTTTTGTATAACCGATTCGTCAATTTTGATTGAACTTGCCATGTTTGAGACAATTTGAGATTGAATTGATGCCATCATATCTGACAGGTGTGCTGACACAGAAGCTGAAATCGCTTGCATTGCACTGGCCATGTAGGATTGCATATACGATTGCAAACCAGAATAGATTTGCGATGTCATTTGTGTGGTATCAAATATCTTCGGTCCATAATTTGCCATTATGTTTTGTGCAGACGGATAAGTCATATAAATTGCAATGAGGGTGTTCATATCAGTTGCGCCACCGGCACGCGAGATGATCTCGTCTCTCTTTGCAGTAAAATCATTCATAATCTCTGCTATCATTGCGAAAAATTGATCATTTTTTATCGTCGGTGACGCTTGCCCTATTGCCGCTGCCAATGCCTCTTGATTCATGGCTGGCAAATCTTGCACGTTATCAAGGGAAAAGTCTGTTGAAAGGTTTGCCATATTCAAATTGAGTGAACTTGAATCGAATGAGAATGCAGCGCTGATCGCACCTGTGTCAACGGTAAACAACTTTGACATATCGAGCGACGAAGATGAACTTGAATTCAAGTCGCTGAAATTCTTTCCCGAAATTACATCAACATTCTTGTTGTTTAGCTGCTCTTTAACTATTTCTCGACTGCTAGCCTCCTCAATCACTTCATGAGTCAATGCTTGCGTGTAGTAAATAGAACTAGTTGTCAACGGGGTAATTTTCGCATCTTTCTTTTGTTGAACAATTCCGCATATTTTCAAATTCTTCGATTTGTTATCAAGCAAAGAATTAATGTGTGACTTATCGTCAGATTTATCTACCCAAATTCCATATGTAGAATCTTTTGAATAATAATCAGCAGAAATTACCATCTTTAAGTCAAGATTCATAAAATCGCCGTAAGAATAAGTTTTGTCATCCTCAGGTACAGTGATTTCTTTTTCTTCACTCACCGACTTGACTATATCTTCTAATTCGCGATAATCTCTGAGACCCAAAGTGTATAGAGTATAGTCACTAACCTGCCCGTCCTCCGACAAAACCAAAACACATTCATCAGAATTTTGTGGCCACTTGCCTGCCTTAACATCGTAATAATCTTCATACAGAGACTTGTCGACCAGCTCAACAAATACATTAGATGACATCATAGACGAAAGTGATGAGTTTGATATAGAGGAGTTGCCCAAACCAAAAGCAGTTAATGTCGTGTCAGGATTCACTTTCCTATATTCTGAAGTAAAGGAATCCTTAATATAGATATGCGGGGATATGCTGTACGAATACTTAACCGTCGCAGCACTCTCTCGAATAGTCTTTCCATCGTCGCTTTCTATATATTTTTTGAAAGAGACAAGGTCGTTGTTTGTCATGGTATTAACCATGTTTGTAATGACCTTTTTTTGCCCGACTGTTCCCTCCGTAGCACTGTCTGCACTCGTATCACTCTCAGAAGTATCAGAGGTAGTTTCACCCGTCATCATCAACGACGAGAGATCCATCCCTGACTTATTTATTTGCAGCGGATACGACGCCGTTGTACTTTCCTCAAATGAACGTATGTAATTATTGACACCGTTAGAGAGCGCCAAAATTGCAGCTATACCTATAATTCCAACTGAACCAGCAAAGGCAGTCATAAAAGTTCTGCCCTTTTTTGTCATTAAATTGTTGAATGACAGCGTCAGAGCAGTCAAAAAACTCATTGACGTTTTGCGAATTTCTTTATTCGATACATTATTAAGATCTGATTCATTTGGAATAAACGCGTTTGTGTCCTCTTTAATTTGCCCATCTCGCAAAGTTACAATTCTGTTTGCATACCTCTGCGCAAGTTCAGGGTTGTGAGTAACCATAATGACAAGCCTGTCATTGGCGATCTCAGAGAGCAAGTCCATGACCTCAAGGGAAGTTTGCGAATCAAGTGCTCCCGTAGGCTCATCTGCGAGCAAAATCTCTGGATCGTTGACAAGTGCTCGCGCAATCGCAACGCGTTGCATTTGCCCACCTGAGAGCTGATTTGGCAGCTTGTTAGCATGCTCAGTTAGCCCAACCCTCTCTATTACAGCAAGGGCTCGCTGCCTTCTCTCATCCCTACCTACTCCAGATAAAGTAAGCGCGAGCTCAACATTGCTGAGAACACTTTGGTGCGAGATCAAGTTATAGCTTTGAAAAACAAACCCAATCCTGTTGTTTCTAAATGTATCCCAGTCTCTAGATCTATATTCTTTAGTCGAAATGCCGTCGATTATGAGATCGCCACTTGCATAAGAATCGAGTCCGCCAATTATATTTAGCAACGTGGTTTTTCCAGAACCCGAAGGTCCCAGAATTGCCGCAAATTCGCAATCTCTAAATGAAATTGAGACATTATCGAGAGCTGTTTGCTTGAACCTACCAGTTCTGTAATATTTGCT
>CAVFJE010000104.1:7249-11615 GCA_963622845.1 Dialister sp. CAG:486 | reverse complement strand
ATTTATGAGAGGTAAAAAATTCAATTATCTTTAATTTAATATTCTTGAAACATTTCTGCGTGAATATCTATATAATTCTAACGCGTATAGTAAATCACTTATGACATCTCGGAGGTTTTCTATGAACAAAGGTGTCGGACTTTTTGGTCTTGTTGGTCTAGTTGTAGGTGCTTGTCTTGGTACAGGCGTATTTGCTATGACAGGTCAAATTGCAGGCGTAGCAGCTCCTGGAGCAGCTATCATTGCATTCGTAGTAACGGGTATAGGTTTTACATGTCTTGCTCTTAGTCTTGCTAATTTAGGTAGCAAACGCAAAGATCTTAGCGGTGTGTATTCCTATGCTACAGAAGGCTTCGGAACCCTTGCTGGTTTCATTTCTGGCTGGGGTTATTGGCTAAGTGCTTGGCTTGGCAACATTGCATATGCAACAATGTTATGTCAAACGATCGGTTACTTCTATGAGCCTTGGTCATTTTCAGGCGCCATTCCAATCCCATGTCTTCTTTTTGCTTCAGTTGTTATGTGGGGAATCACATGTCTAGTAATTAGAGGTGTTGAGAGCGCATCTTTCATTAACGCTTGTGTTATGATCGCCAAACTTGCAGGCATCCTAGTGTTTGTCGTATTCGTCATTGGCTCATTTAATGCTGGCGTTTTGACTGAAGATTTCTGGGGTAACGTCTACAATAATATGGTTGAAGCTGGTCAAGCAGGCGAAGATGCAAAGGCATTAGGTGCAATACCTGAGCAAGTAGTTAATTGTATGATCATCATCATGTGGGCATTTATTGGCATCGAAGGAGCGACTGTGCTTTCTTCTCGTGCAAAAGACAAAAAGCTTGTCCCTAGCGCAACAGTGCTTGGCCTAGTCATTTTGCTTGTCATCTATTTTTGCATGGCAATCTTGCCTTATGGCGTAATGCCTTACACAGAAATTGCAACTTTAAGCTACCCTGCCGCAACATACGTGTTTGAATCATTAATGCCAGGATTTGGCGGTGGATTTTTGTCTGTAGCAATCATCTTCTCTATTTTTGGTGCATGGCTGTCATTTACCATTCTTCCTGTAGAGACAGCTCAAGAGATGGCAAAAGACAAGTTGCTTCCAAGTTATTGGGGTAAGTTGAACAAGTTTAATTCCCCTTACCTAGGTCTCATCATCGTTGGTATTTGTACGCAAGTAATTATGACAACACTAATCGTCTCAGAAGATGCGTATAATTTTGCATTCTCAATGTGTACAGTTGCAATTGTGTTTACTTGGGTTTTAGCAGCAGCGTACAATTTGAAATACTCATCTCAAAAATCTGATATTTTGCAAGCAATCATAGGATTTATTGCTGTCGCATTCTTAGTTGTTGCAACAATACTAAATGGATGGCAACTCTTGATGCTTACTTGTGTTGGATACTTGCCAGGCTTCGTTTTCTATTGTGTTGCAAGAAAACAACAAAACAAGGCAATTACGACTGGCGAGATCGCAACAATTGTAGTATTTGCAATAATTGCAATTATTGCTCTTGTCCTTGTTGCAATGGGAGTAATAACAATCTAGATAAATACTCTAGATAAAAGCTCAAACAAATCGAAATAAAAAGCCTCTCGAGAAATTCAATCGAGAGGCTTTATTTTATTAGACGTTAAATTTAAATACGATTACGTCGCCATCTACCACCACGTAATCTTTGCCTTCTTGACGTAACTTGCCTTTTTCGCGGCAACCCGACTCTCCCCCATATTCAATGTAGTCTTCATAAGAGCAAACGTCAGCTTTGATAAATCCTCTCTCAAAGTCTGTATGAATGACGCCTGCTGCTCTTGGCGCTTTATCTCCAATTTTTATCGTCCAAGCTCTAGTTTCTTTTTCACCAGATGTGAAATAGGATTGCAAACCTAACAGTTTATACGTTTCTTTAACTAGACGCTCTAATCCACCCTCTTTAATTCCTAGCTCACATAGATAAGCCTCTCGTTCATCTGCCTCTAATTCAATTAGCTCGGACTCTACCTTGGCACTTATTTTAACGGGTGAAAGACCGTCAATATCATCTATGTCTGCAGACATTTGGTCTTCGTCCACATTTGCAACATACAAAAATGGTTTCATCGTAAGCAAGTGCAAATCATAGAGCTCTTCTAATTCTTCTTCACTCAAATCAAGAGTCCTAGCTCGATGACCATCATTTAGTCCACTTTGTACCTTCAAAGTCACATCCAGTTTTTTTTGTTTAGTCTTGTCTCTCTTAGCTTCCTTCTCAAGTCTCGGAATTGCTTTTTCAAGAGTAGCAAGATCAGCTAAGATCAGCTCTGTCTTAATAGTTTCAACATCACTTTCTGGATCTACCTTACCGCTAACGTGAATCACATCTTGATCTGTGAAAAATCTAACAATTTCGCATATAGCATCACACTCGCGAATGTTTGCAAGAAATTGATTGCCCAAACCCTCTCCCTTTGAGGCACCGGCAACAAGACCAGCAATGTCCACGAATTCAACAGTTGCAGGGATTATTTGAGCTGGGTTGTCAATTTCTGCGAGCTTTTGTAGCCTACCATCTGGAACAGGTACAACACCAACATTTGGCTCAATCGTTGCGAAGGGATAATTTGCTGCTAGCCCCCCCTTGTTGGTCAAGGCCGTAAAAAGAGTAGACTTTCCAACATTAGGAAGACCAACTATTCCGATTGATAACGACATAAAAATCCTCGCTTAATCTATCGTCAGCGAAAAACGCTAAATAGTAATAATTCCAAATTGTGCTGCGACATAAGACACAAGAATGACTGCAATGAGAATTGGTGCGATATATTTGATCATAACAGTCCAATATTTTTCAGTTCTAAACCTACTTGAAATCTTAACTTCGTCAATAATCTCTTTTGGCTTGATGATCCATCCAACAAAGACGCAAGTCAAAATTGCAACAATCGGCATCATAACCGTATTCGACAAGAAATCCATAAAGTCGAGGATGGAAGAGCCAGCACCCAGAGGTTCAATAAATGACAATTTGTTGTAGCCAAGATTAACTATCGTAACCATAACAACAAAATAGATAATGAGTATTATTAGTGCTTTTTTGCGAGTGCATTTAAGACCGTCGCAGATAATTGACACAATTGTCTCTGCCAGAGAAATTGCACTTGTCAGCGCAGCGAAGAATACAAGTATAAAAAAAGCAGCTCCGATGAAGTTGCCAATCCATCCCATCTTAGCGAATACTTGTGGTAATGTTACGAACATGAGAGATGGACCAGCTTTAGCAGCGATTGCCTCGCTTCCTCCCAATGCGACAAATGCAGCAGGAATAATCATCAATCCTGCCAAAAGACTTACACCAAAGTCAAATCCCGCAATTTGACAAGTTGAATTTGTAAGCGATGTTTCCTTCTTTGCATAAGATCCATAAGTAATCATAATTCCCATTGCAAGTGACATTGAATAGAACAACTGCCCAAGCACAGCTACTAGCAATTCAGGACTAATCTTGCTCAAATCAGGAATAAGGTAATACGCTGCTCCTTCAGCCGCTCCTGGCTGCGCAAGAGTGAAAATAGCAATTCCAACAGCAAGCACAATCAGAAGGGGCATCATTATCAAATTAGATTTTTCGATGCCTTTTTCAACACCTAGAGCAACGATTAAGACAACTGCACCAGTAAATATTCCTGCCCAAGCAAATGATTCCACTGGCGATGTTATGAATGTCGAAAATGCAACTGCAGGGTCGGCTGCAAGGTCTGCACCTCCACCCAAAACATAAGTGGCAGCATATTTCGTAACCCATCCGCCTATTACACAATAATAGCAAGTAATAATCATAGGGATTGCACTTGCTAAAATTCCGATGAACGCATATTTTTTACCATATTGTTTGAAGGCTGCGATGGCACTCTTCCCAGTTTTTCTGCCTAATGCAGTCTCTAGCAACAACAAAGACACGCCGAAAGTAAATAGAAACAGGATGTAGCATAGCAAAAATGTGCCGCCGCCATATTTTGCAGCAAGGTAAGGAAATCTCCAAATGTTGCCCAATCCAACAGCACTAGCCGCGCCTGCCAAAATAAAAGCAGTCTTGCTCGTCCAGCTTGATCTCGCTTTTGTCATCTCTGTATTAGTCATAAATTACCAATAGTCCTTCTTATCAAACTTCTTAATTCTTAAAACAATGATAATAACAGTGTTTAGCAAAATTAAATCAAGAATTCAGCTCAACAATAAAGATTTAATATTCAACGTGCCAAAAAACAAGACCTTTCGCTGGTGCATTTTCACCAGCAGCCCTTCTGTCTTTTGCAAGAAGAACATCATTTATGTCTTCAGGGTTTCTTTTGCCCTTACCAACATCTACGAGCGTTCCTGTAA
>CAVFJE010000104.1:0-7239 GCA_963622845.1 Dialister sp. CAG:486 | reverse complement strand
CATTTCCTACAACTCTCAAGCAAAGCAGCTCTCCATCAAAAGAATCTTGCTCAAAAATTTCTATATTAAAAATTTCTCGTCTTGTGTTTTTTCCTTCTGCACTAGCTGCCAAGCAAAAGGATTTGAAATCATGTTCTCCTTTTAAAAGATGACAGGCATCAGCCATTCTCCCAGCGTCGAGAGGCTTTTTGATATGCCAAGTGTAGCGAGAAGTGAAAATTGGAGGGTGCGGCTTGTTATAGACGAAGTATCTATACTCCCTCCACTTTGCATCAAAGCGTGCAGAAAAACTCTCATCTACTTCTTCAATTTTAAGAATTGCGATATTCTCGCCTATAAGTGCATTCAGTGACTTCTTGATGTTTAGAGCATCAGCGTTACATGAAAAGGAAACTACTTGCTCTCTGGCATGAACGCCTGTATCTGTTCTGCCAGCACATACCGTCTCTACGTCTTCTTTAATCACGATTTTCAGCGCCCGCTCAAGCTCGCCTTGCACCGTTAGAGTATTAGGTTGACGCGCAAAACCACAAAATGGTGCACCATTATAGGCAAGAATTAGTTTATACGAGTTCATGAAGCTAGTGCCACTTTTCTTCCAAAGAGCTCATCTATTTGGCTAAATAACGCTTCATCGCTTAAGTCAACCTTTATTGGCAAACTTGTTTCAAGAAGGCGACCATTTGCAGTTTTAATATATACCCTAATAGTTGAATCACCTGGATAAGCCTTCAAAACTCGGCTAAGAGTCTCGACAGTTTTTCGACTAAATTCACTGTCCTTTAGATGCAAGTCTATGCATGAATAAATCTTTTGTTCCTCAAGAGGGTCAGCAACAATTTCACTATCTGCGCCACCCTTTGCTTCAATTTTGTCAGCTTCAAAAATCTCTATTGTGTTCGCGATAAGTTGATTTCCAAAATCTTCGTTTATGTCATACTTGCCACTCACGTGAACGATTGAATCATTTTCTAGGACGTTTTGAAATTTGTCGTAATCAAAAGTCACACATTTAACACAGCCTGTTGTATCCTCCAACACAAAAGAGGCACGTCTTGCAGGTTTGCCTTTGCGCATATAACCCTTGATTTGCATCTCTGACACAATGCCAACCGCACTACAATTGCGGACCGACTTTTCTCTCTCACTGAGATCGCCAAGTCTGTGAGTTGCAATCGTATCAATCTTATCTTCCATTCCTCTGAGTGGATGATCTGAGACGTACAAGCCAAGATACTCCTTCTCAAAGTTGTTCTTCTCAGTACTATTCCACTCTATGCCCGTTGGCTCAGGTATATCCATTGCAGAGTCTGACTCCATAGAGCCAAGATCAAAAATTGAGCATTGACCAGATGATTTATTCTTTTGACGCTTTGTCTCGTCCTCTAAAATATTAGTTTGATAGATAATGTCGTTAAGTTGTTTTCTGGTGTAGCCAGTTGAGTCAAATGCACCACTTTTAATAAGCGCTTCGATTGATTTTTTGTTCCACAAATTAGCATCAACTCTCATCAAAAGATCGTGCATTGATGTATATGGACCAGATTTTACGCGTTCAGCGATTATCGCATTTGCAACAGCTTCACCTACCCCTTTAATACCATTTAGGCCGAAACGAATTCCATCTTCAACTGGTGTAAATTCAACGTTTGATTGATTTATGTCAGGTGGCAGAACTGGTGTGCCATTTCTATTAGCAGAAGAAATGTATTTTATGAGCTTGTCAGTCTTTCCCATATAAGAAGAAAGAACGGCTGCCATGTAGTCATTTGGGTAGTAAGCCTTCATGTAAGCTGTCCTCATAACCAAAACAGCATAAGCAGCACTATGCGACTTGTTGAAGGCGTACTTCGCGAACTTTTCTGCGTCTTCCCAAATTTTCTTTGCTACATCTAAGCTAAAGCCGTTTTCTACAGCTCCGTTGTTCCAATCCTCTTTTAGCTCTTGCATAACGTCGAGCTTCTTTTTGCCCATCGCTTTTCTTAATTTGTCAGCTTTGCCTGCACTAAAGCCAGACATCGCCATTGAGATCTGCATAATTTGCTCTTGATAGACCATCGTGCCATAAGTCTCTTCCAAAATGTCACGAAGTCTATCATCATAGTAGTGAGCCTCAACTTTGCCAGAGGCTACACTTACATAGTCATCAACCATTCCAGACTCAAGCGGACCTGGACGGTTCAAGGCAATAGAGGCGACAATGTCAGAAAAACGCTTGGGCGGCAATCTCTTGAATAGAGAAACGTAAAGCGCTGATTCAACTTGAAAAAGACCGTCCATGTTACCTTCACGGAGAAACTTGAGAGCTCCTTCATCATATATAGGTATCTCTTCAGGATTAATCTGTTTGCCCGTTCTTTGATACACATTCTTGCAAGCTCTTGACAAAACTCCCAATGTTCTAAGACCGAGAAAGTCCATCTTCAAAAGACCGAGCTCAGGAGTATAATGTCCATCGAATTGAGTGATGATAGTGCCAGTTTTGCGATCCTTTTTCATTGGCACATGGTCGCTCATCGCATCCCTGCAAATTATAGTCGCACATGCATGCACGCCTTCATTTCGCACTTGACCTTCAATTTTCAATGCCGCTTCAACAACTTGTTTAACTCGCTCATCTTCTTTCATTAAAGCTTGCAAATCTGGCGAATCCTCAATTGCTCCCTTCAACTTTGTACCAGGTGTCTCGGGGATGAACTTATTTATAACATCACCAAGTTCATAGCCATAACCTAAAACACGCGATGCGTCTTTTATAGAGTTTCTAGCAGCCTCTCGTCCAAAAGTAATAACGCCACTAACACGCTCGGGCCCATAGAATTCCTTGATATGCTCTCTAACTTCATCACGTCTCTCATCATCAAAGTCAACGTCGATATCAGGCATCTCAACGCGCTCAGGATTAAGAAATCTCTCGAAGAGCAACCCATTTTCTATCGGGTCAAGATCTGTGATTGAAAGTGCATATGACACAAGAGAGCCAGCGGCTGATCCTCTACCTGGACCAACTCCAATTCCATGCTCTCTTGCCCATTGAATATATTCTTGAACTATTAAAAAGTAAGCTGAAAAACCAGCAGTGATGATAATGTCAGCTTCATATTCGTATCTCTTCCAAACATTTTCAGGGATCTCTTTGCCATATCTTCTTGTAAGACCAACTTCTATTTGGTGCCTGAAATAAGAATCTGTGTCATAACCTTCTGGCACTGGAAATATTGGCAAGATTGGGTCTTTTTCTATTTCAACATTGCATCTCTCAGCAATCTCAACCGTATTGTCACAGGCATCTGGATAGTCAGAGAAAATTGAGCGCATCTCTTCTTCGCTTTTCATATAACTCTCTTCGCTATACTTCATGCGATCTGCGTCGTTAATTGTCTTTTGAAGCCCAACACAAAGCATCAAATCTTGAGTTCGAGCATCTTCTCTAGTCAAAAAGTGAAAGTCGTTTGTGGCAATGCACTTAAAGCCGCAAGTATCAGCAACTTTTTTGAGCTCTTGATTTAGCCATTTTTGACTGTGACCTTGGTTGGTAGTGTAACCTGCATCTTGAAGTTCGATATAGAAGTCGCCTTCATCGAAACATGACGCTAGATTTTTTGCCCATTGACAAGCTCCTTCAAAATCTCCCGTGTCTAGCTTTTGAGGAACAATTCCTGCAATACAAGCGGTAGAACAAATAATGCCTGACCCAAGTTCACGCAAATTCTTAAAAGTCATCAAAGGCTTGCCATAGAAATTATCAACATGCGAAATGGATACAAGCTTTAAGAGGTTGTGGTAACCTTCATTATTTTTAGCTAGCAAAATTATGTGGTAGCGGCGCTGTCCTTTTTCGAACTTGACATCATCTTCAGCAACCATGTACCCTTCACAACCAAAAATAGGCTTTACAACTTGCCCTGTTTCTCTCTTTAGCTTTTCGCATTCTTCCAAAAGCTCAATGCAGCCACTCATAACTCCATGATCTGTAAGTGCGACAGCTGGCATCTCAAGATCGGCTGCTCGTCTGACCATATCACCAACATGACTCGCACCATCTAGAATTGAATATTCGCTATGATTATGTAGGTGAACAAAAGCCATTGCTATTCTTGCCTATCCCTTAATTACAGAACTAAAATACTAATTATTGTAGAAAGAGTTTAATAAAACTACAATATAAAATATATCAAACGAATGAGAATCTGTAGTGCAAAAATTGCAATTATTGGAGAAAAATCAATTCCTGCAGCGCTAGGGATCATCCGTCTGAAGAAGTTTAAGTATGGCTCGCAAATAAGACAAAACACTCGATCAACATCAGCCAACCACCCTCGTTTGTTAGGTACCCAACTTAAGACGCAATAGATGATTATGGCAAATGTATAGAGATCAACTAGACTGACTAAAAGGCGAGTAAGCATTTATCTATATCAACCCTTCGCCTCTTGCCTTGTCAATCTCGCTTTGTGTGAGAGCCTTGCCAACAGATATGCCATAAATCTTATTGTCTATCATGTCGACCTTTCCGCTCAATGCTGCCGTCGCCCCAAATGAGAAGTCTAAAAATCTGCTTGCTAGGCTTGCATTTGTAGCACGCATGTCAAGAATAATTGCATCTCCAGCCTTCAAAACGTCTATGAGATCTTGAGCTTCTTCATAATTATCAGGTTTAATTACTGCTACTTGTCTAGGACGCGAAGTGTTCTGTGCACTTCTTTTAGGTGCAACGGTCTCGGTTAAAGAAGGACCTGAATGAGTGTTTGCACGACCAACAGAAAGCCTGCTTTCCTCTTTTCTCTCTGGTTTTGCAAGGTCTATTTCTGCAGTAAGTGCTGCGCTATTGTCAGTGGACGAGAAAAGTGAATCAACCCCGCTGCTACTTCTTCTAGGTGTCGATTTTCTGTTCAGACTTGCCTCTTCCACAGCTGCAGTAAGCGGTTTTATTGCATCGTTTTCGCTCTCAAGAGCATAGTCTTCAAATGCATCATCCTCATCATAGTCATAGTTATCAACTCGCTCCCCACGAGCACTTATCTTCTCTTTAACATTTTCAAACATGTCTTTAAAACTTGCCATAATTTATCCATTTCTAAATTTAAGCTTAATTGCCTCTAAACTAATTATATTAGATTGATTACTCAAACGCTTAGAAGTTAAGTACACATACATCGCGCATCTTTTATGCTTTTCTCAGATATAAATAGTTCTATTTGTCCTAAAATAAACATATGGGAACTTATTCAAAAATATTAAAGACCCTCTCTATCATTGCAATACTGTTTGCCATCGCTTCATTTGCGGCGGCTATAATTGTCGTCTCGGTGGGTGCATATACACTTCAATATGGCGGAGACGGTCTTGACATTTTGATGAACAACTTCCTCTCTAAACTTAGTGAAGAGGATACCAACAACACGGCGATAGTTGTAATAATAGTATTTAGCCTTACTCTTGCCATAACTGGTGCTTTTCATCTACTAATAGGATTGCTCGGTCTGAGAGGATCTAAAAAACCTAACAAATTGAGGTTCTTCATCAAGTTTTTGGCAGTCTTTGTCATTCTAGACATAGGTTCGTCTATCGCTGACCTCGGAAGTATGGCAGGCGCTAACGCCTCAACAGTCGGCATCGAGCTTCTAAAACTTACCCCAACTTTACTAGAAGCTATGATGCTCTTCAGCGCCATCAAACTTAGAAGAGTCGCTAAAGAAGAAGGTGGCGAGAGCTTTAAGGAGCCAGACAAACTCGGCTTCATACGCGTAATGCAAATATTCTTCCTCTTTGAGATGGTCATCGGACTGTCGATGACAATGTTGATTGCGCCAAGAGATTACACTTTCGAGGCTACAACATATATAACATTCATCAACATGATTCTCGACGGTATCGCTTTTTGGCTAATCTTTAAGCGCTTCGATTTTGCTAGAAAATGGATTATTGGCACGTGCCTATTAAACATTTTTGCCGCAACGATATTGATAATTGCAAACAACGACATTTCGTGGTCTGAGCGCATTGTTAACATTGGCGTCGATGTAATCGTTCTACTTTATTTTGCGCTTGCTCGTCGTCCAAAAGAAATTCTGAATCGCGAGATCTCTCTCCACTCAGCTAAAGAAGAGATCACATACGCTTGGGAACTCTGGAAGCCAAAAACTTGGGACTTTTGGCGCTCAATGATAATCTATTATTGCTTATTCTCTATAATCGGTCATTGGCTTGAGGCAGGATATTGCACATTAATCCGTTTCGGGATAATGCCTGGCACATATGATCCTGCAAGTGGAATTTGGAGTGATTATCTAACTCCTTTCCCAGTATACGGTGCAGGCATGATTGCTTGTGGACTCCTTCTCTATCCTGTCAAAACATATTTGCAAGAAAAATTTGCTGATGCTAAATATGCAGCTTTTAAGGCATACGCGCTATCGTTTCTCTTCAATATGGCTGTTGTTGCAGCGCTAGAGCTGATCTTAGGTTTTACAAGCAACATGCCTGATGAAAATGGCGTCTATCCATTGTGGGATTACTCGGATATGCCATTTAATTTCATGGGACAGATTTGCCTCTTTAACACGATGATGTTTGCTGCATGTGCTTCAATTATGAGCTGGGTCGTTTGGCCAGCATTGCAAAGCATCTACATTAAACTGCCTAACGACGTAAAGAAGATGCTCTTTATCGGCATTTCGATATTCTACTGCATCGTCGTTGGCTTATATGTAGTCAATATTAGTTAGAAAAAATCAAAATTAATTAGCTAAAGATAGCTCTTCCGATTCTCACAATTGTAGAGCCGCATTTAATAGCCTGCGGCCAATCGTCAGTCATTCCAGCTGAAAGTTGCGTAAAGTTAGACGGCATAAACTCTTGACAATCTTCAAGCACGCGATGAGCACGCTCAAAGACTTCTCTAGGACAAGGAAGGTTTGAGTGCTCTAAATCGTCCTTAGCTGCCATAGTCATCAATCCGTCAATGGAGAGGTTCTTTAAATCGAGACAACTCTCTAGAAAACCTTTAATTTCACTTTCACTTACGCCAGACTTTGAGTGCTCTCCACTTACGTTAATTTGGACTAAGACATGTTGAACCTTGTTCATCTCTTTTGCAATCGCGTCAATTTTCTTTGCATGCTTAAGCTCACAAAGAGAGTGAATGAGGCAAGAATTCTCAACGATGTCTTTAATTCGTCTCGATTGAATATTGCCAATGAAGTGCCAATTTAGTTGAGGAAGCGCCCTTGCTTTTTC
>CAVFJE010000103.1:1603-2156 GCA_963622845.1 Dialister sp. CAG:486 | reverse complement strand
GTGTTAGCATTCATTCCTGCATTAGTTTTGCATGAGGTAGGTCATGGCTTTGCAGCATATAAGCTCGGGGATCCAACAGCTAAGTCGATGGGAAGGCTCTCTCTCAATCCGCTAAAGCATCTTGATCCATTCGGAACTGTAATATTGCCTGCGATGTTGATGTTACTAAACATGCCTGTCTTTGGTTTTGCGAAACCAGTTCCTTACAATCCAAACAATTTTAAAAATAAAAGAGTGGGAGATTGCATTGTTGGTCTCGCTGGACCTCTGGCTAACTTACTAATGGCTTTGTTGGGGTCCCTTGTAATGTTTGCTATTCAATCAAGCGTTAATCTTGCATACGCGCCTGATCTGTTTAAGTACTTTTATTACTATTTCTTGACACAGTTCATAATGATTAATCTATTTTTGATGTTTTTTAATTTGATACCTATTCCACCTCTCGATGGCTCATCCATAATTGCCCTTTTCATTCCTGTGAAGTATCTTGGTAAATGGTACTGATTACAAAACTATGCGCTGCCAATTTTGATGATAATTTTAGTAGCTTGTC
>CAVFJE010000103.1:1123-1593 GCA_963622845.1 Dialister sp. CAG:486 | reverse complement strand
GTATCTTGTCCTTATGTTTTTGGATTTAGCCCATTTTCAACGTATCTAAACGTTACCGCAGGTAGCGTCGCGAGATTGTTGATACCAGGAATCATATAGTTAGTACATTAAAATTGACAAGATGTCTATAAAAGTCAAAACTAAAAATTTCGAAGGACCATTTGATCTGCTTTTAGATCTCGTAAATCGTCATAAAATTGACATAGGGTCAATCGCAATCAGCGACATCACTGATCAATATCTCGCTCACGTTTCAAACATGGTTCTCTTAGACATTGAGACAGCTTCAGATTTTATGGTTGTGGCAGCAACATTGATTGAGATCAAAGCAAAATCTCTTTTGCCAAGTGACATCGAAATTGTTGACAGTGACCTAGATAAACTAACTCCTCTTGAAGCTAGGGAAGTTTTGATTTCTAAGCTTATAAAATATAAGCAATTTAAAAATTCTGCGATTTGGCTTAAAAAGT
>CAVFJE010000103.1:0-1113 GCA_963622845.1 Dialister sp. CAG:486 | reverse complement strand
CAATAATGCAGGTTGTTTTGCTAGAACAGCTGGTCTTACATCTGATTTTGATCATATGGAGCCTGACTATCTTAAAAACACTAACTTGGACAAATTTGCACAATTAGCAGCAGATAAATTAGGCAGAAGAGATCAATTCTTGCTTGCAAGTAAGCACATTGCATCAAAGCCGATAAATATTGAAGTTTATGTTGAGGTAATTTTGGCTAGATGCAATATGGAGGGCAATATTATGTTTTCGCAACTTGTGCGAGAGTGTCCAAAAAAAGAAATTGTGGTCGTGACGTTGCTGGCAGTCCTTGAGTTGTATAAACGAGGAAGAATTTCAGTCGCACAACAAAGCGAATGCAGCGACATTGAAATAAGTAAACTTTAGAAAAAAGCGAAAGGCAAACCGTAGTAATGAGTGATTTGATTGACGATATAGAAATTCTAGTTTCAAGGCTTGAAGCTATGCTGTTCATTTCAAATGAGCCAAAAACAAAGCAAGAGTTGACTAATATACTTAATGTTGACGATGAGAATTTATTGACGATTATTGAGCATCTAGCACAGCGTTACGATGATTCAAATTCAGCTATAGAGCTTCGTGAGTTGGCAAGAGGGTATCAATTATTTACTAGACAAGAACATCAAGAATTTCTTGAAGAGTATATATCGAGCATGGACAATCGAAAGCTGTCTACTTTTTCAATAGAGGTGCTATCTATCATTGCATATTGTCAACCTATCACTCGTAATCAAGTCTCAGAGATTAGAGGCGCAAATTCGGACAACCTGATCTCGTCTTTAGTGAAAAAAGGATACATTTGTGAAGTTGGATGTCAAGAGGATGGTGGTGCGACACTGTTTGGCACAACAGATCTAATGCTTGACTCTTTAGGAATTTTAAGCATAGATGAGTTACCTAACCTTGAACAATTCGCTCCTGACGCACAAGCTCGTCTAGCAATAGCTGAGAGGCTTGGTGCAATCAGAGAGCAAAATGAAAGTGGCTTGGATAACCTCTAACTTTTTGCACGATGATGAGGCTTCAAAAATATCTCTCTAGATGTGGTGTTGCATCTAGAAGGCACGCAGAGAAGATGATTGAGCAGAGGAGAGTGACTGTCA
>CAVFJE010000102.1:0-6967 GCA_963622845.1 Dialister sp. CAG:486 | reverse complement strand
AACCGTCAGATTGAGCGAGAAAGTCTCTGGCTCGGGATCTGGTGTCGGTTCAGGTTTAGGCTCTGGCTCTGGTGTTGGATCTGGTGTAGGTTCTGGCTCCGGAGTTGGATCAGGATCAGGTTCTGGAGCAACATAGTCAGGGTCCGCCTGCCCACAAACAGTGCAAACTCCATTCTCATAAGTATGAGCTAGTTTAGCAATCTCTTCGGAGTGCGAATAATCACAATTCTTGCAAAGTGTAGTTTTTGTGCCCACTTGCGTGCAAGTTGGTTGGACGATCGTCTCATATAAATCATGTCCTTTTGCATTGAGCGTCGTCTTGCCAACATCAACCCCACAATCGTTGCAATGTTCATAAGCACTATGCCCGTCTTCTGTGCAAGTCGCAGACTTTTCTTCAACATGCTTTAGGTGTACATGATTATCTGTATCAAGTGGCAGCTCTTGTCCTTCGTTAGTTGTAGTGCCGCAGACAGAACAGATCTCTTTGCCGCTCCAACCATGAACAACGCATGTCGACGAGATGGTCGTTTGCAAAACTGGCTTATGTCCTAAAGGATCAATGCTTGTCTTGCCTATGTCAACTCCACAATCGTTGCAATGTTGGTGCGCAGAATATCCAGCTTCTGTGCAAGTTGCTGCCTTCCCTTCAACATCGATCAAATGTAAATGGTTGTTATTATCTAGCGGCAGTTCTTGCCCTTCATCCGTTACAGCACCGCAAACTGTACAAATCTTTTTGCCTGATAAACCATGTTTTGTGCAAGTGGATTGAGTGTTAATCTCCTCTTCATCATGACCTTTTGCTGGAATCGTCTCTCCGACGCTGATGATCTCATGACAAACGCTACATTAAGTGTCAGCTTTCTTGCCAGCCTGTGTGCACGTTGGCTCTACGGCACTGTTAGCCTTCTCAATTGGAGTATGCGCCAACTTATCAAGAATTTGCGTCGACAAAATCTCTCCACACTTTGCACACTTAGTTACAGAAAGTCCCGTCGCACTACAAGTTGCCTGCTTTGTGACAGTCGTTGTCGTCTCACCGTCATGCTGGCACTTTTCCTCTTCTTCGCCGCTTGCCGCCTTTACAGCTAGATAAGGGTTAACCTTGCCATAACCGAGCTCATTTGAAAACTTGCCATCGGCATCGCCCGCAGTCGATGTCAAGATGCTTAAAATATCTTGCGGTTGCAATTCGGGATTTTTTGCGTAACAAAGTGCTGCTACAGCGGAGACATAAGGAGTCGCCATCGAAGTGCCTTTTTTGTTCGCATAGCGATACGTGTAATCTGAAGTTGCAAGCGTGCTATTTGCATCGTAGGGAATTGTAGAGAAGATTGAATTCCCAGGAGCTACCACGTCTAGCTCTGCACTGCCATTCGATTGTTCGAGCCTGCTACCGTCCGCTTTACATGCGCCTACTGCCACGCACTTCTCGTAATAAGCAGGAAACGAGACGGGCGTCAATTTGTTATTCTCTGAATCATTACCAGACGCGGCAATTACAGAAACACCTGCGTCCCACGCTTCATCAATTGCTGAAGTTACCACTCTCTCAAAAAGTGGAGGATTGTCGATACTTGTGTTTGAAGTGCCAAGAGACATCGAGATAACTCTGACGTTGTAGTCGTCCTTCTTCGAAATCGCGTATCTGATGCCTCGTGCGATGCTACTGGAATTAGCTGTTGTCGACCATTGGTAGTCGCCATCACCATAATCGACATACTCACCATGAAAAACTTTGACAGCTAACAAATTGGCGTTGTATGACACCCCAGTGATCCCAATACCGTTGTTAGACTGAGCTGAAACAATACCAGCACAATGCGTCCCGTGAGTATCAATATCTTGTCCAGTTTTGTCGATGTATTCTTGCGTGTCCTCATTGACTACTGTGCCAACCGACTCAACGATATTTTCTTTCAAGTCTTCATGGTCTTCATCTATGCCTGTGTCCAAAATCGCAACTGTAACCTTGTTGTCACACTTTTGCACGTCCCAAGCACTCACTACATTTTCCCAAGGCAAATACATCGTCCATTGATTGTCTTCTGTCAAGGGATCATCTGTTGCAGTGTAAGGATAAATAGCAGCACTAGTCGCACTTGTGTCGACTTCGCTGCCTTCCATCTCTTTTGTGTCTGCAAGTGTATAGATATAATCGGGTTGAGCGTCTTCTATTCCGCTTAGACCCTCCAGCTCTTTAATCGCTTGACTTACCGAAGCCCCATCCTTGACTTTAACAAGTGCAGTGCTGTTGTCTAAGCGCGTTACTTTCTCCGCGTCTAAGCTTTTTGCCCTTAACAAAATAGACGAAGCTTCACTTTTAAGATTCGCTTTACTCGTCATTACATCGCTGCATTCATATGCAGGACTAGAAAAGCTAACTAAAACTCTTCCAGCTTCATATTCTTGGCCTTCTTTGCTCTCATCAATTCCATCTTCTTTAGGAAGTTTGCTGAGAGTCGCTTGCTCTATCTTTTCTGTAAGCAGATCTTTAATTTGAGAGACGGATGAGCCTTGTACTGATGTTTCAGAAGAACTAAGAGTACCTGTTAGTTGCGTGATAGTTGCATTCTGTGCCAAGAGAGCTAGGCATAGTAATACTACAAGCAAAAGTGCAGGTAATATTTTCAGAAATCTCTTCATTTATAAGAAACAACTGATCTATACGACTAATCAAAAGCACTTACCAATCCTTGGAACACGCCATTAACACCATTCTTTGCTCTTTCGAGGTCCCAGCCATGTAACTCCAAATTTTGCCATTCTTGCTTATCAGAAGTATAGTGGTGTGCAGAACCTAAGGCCTCGTTGTAACAAGTCCAAATCGGCACGTCTCCGCTTGACGCGAATTGATTTTCAACACCGTCATCTAGCCATCCAAGGTTGTTGACGAGGTTGTCAATTTCATCTTGGTCAGAGGTGTAGTAGTGACTTGAATGTCCAAGAGCGCCGAGTGCTGGATTGTAAAGTCTTCTTACTATCGTCGTTGCACTCTTTGGGGCAAACCAATTTATACCTTCGCCTATCCAATAATCAGCTCTGCTCTCGCTTAAAGCTACAAAGTTATCATACTCTGCCTTGTTCGTTGTGAACATGTGCTCAGAAGTTATCGAATTATAAAGGCGATACACAGGCACAATCTCTAGCGCCTCGACTTCAATCTTTGTGCTGGCGTCAACATTAGCAATCTCAACTGTTGATCCGCTGGCCAAAGAATCTCTTACAGCGTCAAAGTTAACGATCGTTGATGCTTCATTCATAACTTGCAAATAAATCTTGTTGCTTGCAGTCCAAGTTGATTTATTCAAAAGTTGATCTTTAGTCTTCACAACAACACCGTCAACTTTAACCGAAGAAGCGATGATAAAGTTGTTACCCGAAGTGACACCTTTAATCGTCAACTTTGCACTTTCACCAGTTTCGTAACTGGATTTGTCAGTTGTGACGGTCAAACCATTGCCTGTTGAAATATTTAGTGCAAATGTTGAAGGTTGAGGGTCTGGTGTTGGCTGTGGAGAAGGGTCAGGGTTGATATAATCCGGATCTTTCTCACCGCAGACTGTACAGACGCCATTTTTAAAGTTGTGCGCTAACTTCTCAATGTCTTCAGAAAGTGAATAGTCACAATTTTTGCATTTCGTAGTTTTTGTACCAGTGTGAGTGCAAGTTGCCTCGTCAATTATTGTATAAAAATCGTGACCCGTTGCATTCAAAATCGACTTTCCAATATCAATGCCACAATCGTCGCAATGGTCATATTCACTATGTCCATCTTCTGTGCAAGTTGCAGCTTTCTGAGCTACGTGCGTTTTATGAACATGGTTATTCGCATCCAGTGGTGTATTTGTCTTGTTAATATCAATGTTGCAGTCATTGCAATGCTGGTGAGCAGTGTAGCCACCTTCAATGCAAGTTGCAGCCTTTGCTTCTACGTTGACAAGGTTAGAATGATTGCTCGGATCTAGAGGCAACTCTTGTCCTTCTTTTGTAATTGTGCCACAAACAGAACAGACCTCTCTGCCACTCCAACCATGCGTTGAACAGGTTGACTTGCTTTGTGCTTGAACTACAGTTTTATGACCGGTTGCATTGATTGTCTTTTTGCCGATGTCTGTGTTGCAGTCATTGCAATGGTCGTACTCACTGTGCCCATCTTCTGTGCAAGTTGCTGCTTTGGCGGCAACGTGAGTCAAGTTCACATGGTTGCTAGAGTTGACGCTAGTCTCAATCTTTCCAACGTCTTCACCGCAATCATTGCAATGTTGGTGAGCGTTGTACCCCTTGCTACTACAAGTAGCAGCCTTAGCTTCAATGCTCACTAAATGCGTATGGTTTGATTTATTAATAGGCAAAATCGTGCCTGCAAAAGTCACTTCGTTGCAAACAGAACAAATCTGCTTGCCACTTAGACCAGTAGACGTGCAAGTGGCTTCAATCGTGTTTTGCACGACATTATTGTGACCCGTAGCCTTGTCTACAACTTTGTTGATATCCTTGTCGCAATCGTTACAATGTTGATGCTCATTGTAGCCATCTTCAGTGCAAGTTTTTAACTTCGCTGCCACAGTCACAAGATTGCTATGTTTATTAGGATCAAGTGCAAGTTGTGTTCCTGGATTTGTAACAACGTGGCACACTGAACAGACTTGCTTGCCGCTCCAACCATGGGTTGAACAGGTCGATGCAGTGTCTGCCTCACTAACTGGCTTATGACCCGTCGCTTGTGTAACAGTCTTGTCAATATCTTTGTTGCAACCTTCGCAATGCTTGTAAGCACTATGTCCTTCTTCCGTGCAAGTAGCAGCTTTTTCGGCTACTTGCGTAAGTGATGTGTGGTTATCAGCATTAATTGGAATTGTAGTTCCTGCCTGAGTGACCTCGCCACAATTTGCACAAACAGTATCTCCTGTCTTGCCAGTTGAAATGCAAGTAGCTGGAGTGTCTTCTTTCTTTATTGTCGTCGTATGCTTGCATGTATCAGATGTCCATTTTGCATAGAGCGTCATGTCTTTAGTTACAGGATTAGAGAAATCCCATTTTGTTTGCAACGTTGAATCTGTATACCACCCAGCTAAATTCTGATTAGTTCCACTATTCTTATAAACATTAGATGGAGTCACAGCCTTATCGCCTGTTTGCACTACTTGTGCTAAATCGACATTGTCGTTAAACTTTCCACCATTAACATCAAAGAAAACTCGATACGTCTTCTTTGCACCTTCAAGTCTCTTTGCTTCTTTGACGGCATAGTAAGGATTGACTTTTCCATAGCCCAGCTCGTCAGAGAATTTTGCAGTCGATGAGTCTGTCGTCGTTGTCAAAATGTTATAAACATTTTCAGGTGTTAAACTTGGGTTTGCGGCGTACATCAGCGCAATAACACCTGATACATAAGGTGTTGCAAATGAAGTGCCACTTGTAGTTGTCCAATCTTGATTGTAATTATACTTATCAGTCTCTGTTGGGCTGGTCGTAGTTGACCATTTTGTAGAATAAGTTTGATACCCTGGTGCCACAACGTCTAGAGCACGACCTCCATTAGAAAAATAAGCTCTTGTACCGTCTTTTCGAATAGCCCCAACAGCAATACACTTTTCATAATAAGATGGAAATGATGCTCCTTGAAGCGAACCGCCAGATTTAGTGTCATTGCCGGAAGCTACAACAGTTGAAATTCCTGCATCCCATGCTTTATCAACAAGATTAAAGACATTATAGTCACCAGGCAGTGGGTTGTCGATGCTATATCCAGCGATGCCTAGCGACATCGAAATAATCCTTATGTTGTAATCGTTGCGCTTTGAGATAGCGTACTCGAGTCCCTTCATAAGGCTACTCGTGTCAGCCGTAATTCCTTCGCTTGTGTTTTGAAAAACTCTTACGCTTAAAATGTTGGCATTGTAACTTGTACCTGTCATACCAATTCCATTGTTTGATCTTGCAGCAGCAATGCCAGCACAATTCGTTCCATGCCCATAGATGTCTTCACCGTCAGTATCAGTCCACCCATATCTGTCAGGGACTACGTTGGTCGCCTCTTTGATGTTGTCAACAAGGTCTTCGTGATCCTTGTCAATGCCAGTGTCTAAAATTGCGATTCCGACCTGATTATTAGTCTTAACTTCAGTCCAAGCATCTTTGATTCTCTCACTCCAATTTGAGATATACCATTGCGTTGATGCCAATGGGTCATTTGTCGCAGTATAGTCGAAGAACCCCGAAGGTGTGGCACTGGTACTTGCAGCCTCCATTACCTCTGCAAGATCCTCATAGCTGTTTTCAGCAAGAGTATATTTGTAATTTGGCTGAGCGTTCTCAACTGCATCACTCTTCTTAATCTCTTCAACAGCCTGAGACACGCTAGCGCCCTGCCTTAGAGTAAGACTTGCAGTTTCATCAGTCACACGAGTAGCACCACTCTCTTCAACTGTAACCATCTTTGCAATTGCACGTTTGGCATAATCACTTAGTGGAGCATTTGTTGTCGTAATCTCGTTTTCACCATCAAACGCTTTTTCTTTGAAAGTAACTAAGATCTTTCCGCTCTCATAAGCAGTTCCATCAAGATCGCTTGAGATGTCTTCATCATATGGCATTTGCGAAAGTGTTTCGCTTGTGACATTCTCTTTTGCCGTAACTTGAGTGTAGAGAGACTGCTCACTGTTGTTGGCAATGCCCATTGTACTTGCCGAATTGTCTAATTTGGTTGATTGATTGTAAAACAAAACGCACGCCACAGCGACACACGCACCAACAGCAAGCGCACAAAACAAGAATTTCTTTCTCTTGACCATTTTTATCCTATCCTTTACTCTTCTCTCAATTTATAGCACTTATTATACCTTGAAAGACGCCTAAATTACCATTTTTTGCCTCTTCTAAATCCCATCCATGCGATCTTAAACTTTGCCACTCTGTCTTTGATGAAGTGTAGTGATGGGCAGAACCTAAAGCTTCGTTG
>CAVFJE010000101.1:0-6927 GCA_963622845.1 Dialister sp. CAG:486 | reverse complement strand
GACTTGCCCTCTTCTCAACTTTGAGTTGTCAGCAATGTCATCGTGGATAAGAGCTGCTGAGTGAAAATGTTCTATTGCAATACCAGATGAGAGAGCGATTGAAGGGTGAGTGGTGAACAAGCTTGCCGCGAGCAAAGTTAGTGCAGGGCGTGTCCTTTTGCCTGCATTGAGCACAAATGATGTGTATGGTTTATAAAGGTTTTTCTCCATATCCTTTGTTGCTTGGCACGATAAATCTTTGCATGTTTGCTTGCAAGCTTCGTTTATCGCTTGCGTGATCTCATCAATGTAGTCGCTAAATGATTGCGTTTCTAGAAATCTTCCTTCAAAATATTGATCAATTTTTTTTGATAGGTTCGCGAACATAACTTTTAAGAACTTCAATTAAGCTAAGCGTTACTTTTTAGGAGTATTGTCGTATCCAAATATGACGTCTAAGATGTTGTTGTACCAAGTATTAGGTGCCGTAATGGTATTGGCGTCAACATATTGAATCATCTTAGATGACGATTCGGTTTCAACTCCTTGCACTATTGCTGAACCTTCGCCATCTTTAACATAACCAAATTCTTGGTGAGCACTCGCTTCGATTCCTTCGTCTGTGTTGAGTGCATCAACATTTTTTTGAACTTGCTCGTTTCTCTCTGTAATTGCAGCTTGAACTGCCGTAAGTTGTTGAGTTTTTCTCTCTTGAATGTAGTAGGTCTGTGCAGAAGGGTAGCAAAAGAAGACAATCAAAGTGAGGCTAATTAAAGCAGTCAACGCCGCTTTTGAGAATGAGCCGAATGATTGCAACCCAGGAAATGTTGGACGAAAATTTAGCTTTTGTCCAATTGCAGCTAATTTTCCTGTTGGCATCGTTTTAGAACTATGCGAATTCTTTTTCTGCATTTCGATTGACTTTTTATGCGACTTGCCTACAATGCCTTGAAATAGAGCAGGACGAGGTCCGCGCACATCACTTTCGCTTTTTGACCTTGAGCAATATTTTTGCGCATCTTCAAAAGAAAATATTTTTGTGTTGAAAGATATCTCTTGCCTCACATGCTAGCATCTAGTGCGTTTATTATTCATTTTTGCTACGATTACTAGATTATACAATATGAAATGTCTTATATAGGACAAAAGGCGAAAATCTTCTCTCATGCCTCTTATATTAGTCCTATTTGATACAATTGGTGTATGAATAACATCAGAAAGCAAGATAATTTTTACCCAGAAAATATCGAGTTTTGTGAGCCAAACGCTCTTAAGTCAAGCTTAGTTCAGCACGGCGGCGACAGAATTGACGGCAAGGTGAGAGTTGCTATTTTTGACATGGATGGGACGACCATCAATACTTCTTCGCCCGCTGTTCTAGTTCGCAAACTTGCCAAAGAAAGAAAAATATCAGTCTTTCAATCCCTGATGATTCTTTGTTGGGGGATTGCTTATAAATATCAACTTCCCAGACGAAATAATCCAGTTAGACAGCGTGTTTTCACAGCATTTAGAGGCAAGCCGTGGCAAGATGTCAATCAATATCTTCAAGATTTTTTCAATAGCGAAATATCGCATCATATCCGCACCTCAGCGCGACAAGAGATGGATAGTCTTGCAAAACAGGAGATAGTTGTAGTTATGGTGAGTGCTTCTTTTGACAGCGTCGTTGCAACTTGCATGACAAAGCTGCCTATCGCTTATGGTGTAGCCTCATTGATGAAGATTGATGAGAATGGCAATTATACAAACAAGGTGGAAGGAATTCCTCCCGAAGGAAAAGATAAGTTGACGGCGTTTGAGTTTTTTGCAAACCGTGAATTTGGTGAAGGCAATTGGACAATTGAATATTCATTCGGAGATCATCTTTCAGACCGCACTATCCTTGAGGTTGCCAAAAATCCAATTGCAGTCACGCCCGACAAACAACTAGAAAATCTTGCGAATGAAAAGGGCTGGAAGATTGTCAACTGGTAGAGAGGCTTAAAATCGCAGGTTTTCTCTACCAGCCAACAATCCTTTAGTCCAAAATGTCGTTAGTTAATTTCTCTTCCTGTTAACACGATATACACTAAACGCTAAAATTGCGTTTATGAGTAGTGATGCAATCGCAAGTCCGAGTGCTGTGTATACGACAGCATCAAGTGGACTTGATACTTGTACCGTTCCTGCACTTGTTCTGACCAATCCGACGTCTTGTGTTGAGTTATCAGAATATGTCAATACGAGATCTCCAGCTTCATTAATTGTGGCTGATGTGATTCCGCGGCCGTCTTTGCCATTGATGATTTGTGCAGTTGAGGTTGCTGCACCTTGAGTTGAAGACGTGGTAGCCGAGCCACTTGAAGTAGTTGCGTTGCCTTGATTTCCAGAGGTAGACGAACTAGTGGAAGCGGCACTTGAGGGAGCAGAAGAACTCGAGCTATCAACGTTTTGCTGAACATTGGCGCCAGCGTAACCCCGCTCGTCCACAGTTCCGTTTTTGTCCTTCATTGCTTTTATGAAATCGTCAAGGCTACCAGTGTAGCCTTGGTTGACAATAATCTTATATGTGTTGTTGATAATGGTAGTTTCAGAAGTGTCAACAGATTTAAGACTGTTTAACCAAGCTTCTTCAGTGAGAATACTCTTGTTGTTGTCGATGTCTGATGCCGTGTCTGTATAGACGGAATACCCAGATGAGTACCCACATGTCGCCTCAAAAACTTCTAGAGCGCGGTATTTGATGTCTTCATAATTGATATTGGTCCAATTAAAGCTACTGTTGGAAGCGTAAACTTGCGTCATGACGTTGTTGATGAGCTCTATGTCTTTTCTTGCATAATCTTCTGTTGAATTACAGCCATTAATCGCGGCATTGTAGTCGTCCTCAGAAAGTATCATCACTTTGCCATAGATTGATTGAATCTCTGCCTCGGTCATCTTGTCTGTTGCTTGCTTTAAGAAACTGTTAGCAAGAGCAAAATATCCTGCGTAAGCTCCACCATTTTTTATACATTCTTTGAAGAAATCATCTTTAGTAAGCGGGGTGATCGTAGCATCTGTTTCTTTCAGAGCTTCAACATATGCCGAATATGAGCCAGTTCCACTAGTATTTTCCTGCTTATCTCTTACAAGAGCGATGAACTTTTCTTCATTAAGAAGTTTTGAAGCAACAAAACACTCACGATAGATATCATACGCAGACTTTCCTTTTTGCTGATCGAGCCATTCTTGCAGGTTGCCATTGAAACCATTTTGCTTTGCCAAATTGAATGCTGCGGTACCATTGTCTCCATACAGCTCGTTAAACCAATCCTCAATGCTTCCTTTATAACCTGCTTCTTTAAGTACTTGATAAGCTGATTTGCCACTCTTGTCATCAATTCCTCTGAGTGAGTTTATCCATTCAAGCTCTGTACCTGTAAATCCATGTTCACGAGCGAATTGATAAGCCGACTTTCCACTTTGACCCTTGAGCGACTTCAACCATTCATCCAATGTTCCTCTAAAGCCATTCTTTAAGGCAAGTTGATATGCATTTAAGCCATCTTTGCCAGCATCTCCTGTGTCTCCTTTATCTCCTTTATCTCCTTTATCTCCTTTATCGCCCTTATCACCTTTGTCTCCTTTGTCTCCCTTTTCACCTTTTTCGCCTTGTGTAGTTGTGGTAGAACTATCTGTAGAAGTACTCTCGTCGGTTGTTGTTTTTTCTGTTTGCTCTGAAGATGTACTAGAGCTCTCGTCCTTCTTTTCCGTTGAACTCGTACTCTCTTGTTGCGTGGTGCTTGTATCTTGTGTTTGTGTGTCTGTTGTTTTTGTTGTGTCACTAGTTTGAGTCTTAGTGATTACTTCAGGATTTGTGTCTGTGTTAGTCTTTGCACTGGAGGAGCTACTTGCTGTGTAGAGCAACAAGATTGGTGTTGGATTGATGCTTTCAATTCGAGCTTGTTTTCCACTTCTTTGTGAGCAACGAACGGCATAGTAAGTCATACAACCAGTTTGCGAAGTGTTTTCATTGGCCTTAAATGTGTAGGACAAAACCCCATTATCGTCTTTATCCACCGTAAAAGGTTTGCTCGTGACTTGAACCCAATCACCCATAGTGCGCCCATCGCGTTCATAGATAGAATATTGCAATTCTTTATTTGAGAAAAATTGTCGTCCAAATCCGTCATCTTTAGGAAGAGTCCACTTCAGTGTGACTTCTCTAGCTCCATCCGAGTCTGTACTATATGAAGCTTCTTGCATCGTAACGGCAGGCGGGGGAGAAGTTATGTCTTTTAGAATATAGTGCAAAAGCGGCACATTGATTGCATCTCCATTGCTCTTTTTTGCCACTTGTATATTTCCACCAGCAAATGCCCAAGAGAATCCATATGCGTTTAACGTTGAATCAGAGTTTGCTTTGTTGGCAAGTAGTGCAGTTTTGTCCATGTTGTAAACTGTAGCTGAATTGCCTGAACTTTCAGTCTTTTTGTCTCCGCCCGTGAATCCATAAGTTTGCGATTGCGAGAAATAATAACCAGCATGGAACGCTTTGACTCCAACTTGCACGCTTACATCACTTGACCAGCCGTTCATTGTCTTCCAATGATATTCGGTAGCAGCTGCGTTCGAGATTGAAATTGAGTCTGTGCCTGCAGATTTGCCATACCTAAACCATGTTGCATTCGAACTCCAATTCCCCGAATTTTGCTTGCCCGTCGTATCTTTGTGAACCCAATTGTCGTCTGTTATATTTTGCCCACCAAGTTTTGAGGCATAACCCCATGGATTTCCTGTATTTTTTTGCAATGACTCTTCTTCAATTTTTACCAACTCATTTATCTTGGACGTATCTTCTGTTGCTTTTCGCTTTTCAAGAGAAGCGTTATATTGATCGACAAATTGATTGTAGTCATCGATTGAATATTGAACATAATAGGGCGCTCCTGGAACGACAGTCGTTAAGATGTCGTTTGTACCAGGTTGTGCGTTTTTAACTTTATACTTGTAAATAAATGTTGGAATTCGCCGCAAAACTACGTTAGTTGTTTTGGTGGCTGCAAAACTTTGTGAAAACGTTGTTTGTCTCGACTTGCTCCAACCGCTCGACCAATTGCCAACCCATCCAACTCGAGCCGAGCTTGCTACCTCGATAGCTTTAACATCAACGGTTGAAGAGAAAGCTAGACCAAGTCCCCAAGTGTGATTCCATTCTGCCGAGTCAGTTGTTTGACTGTATGATAATGTGGTTGAATATGTGGTTGTACCAGGCGTTTGATTTGCGCCCTTAAAGGTTGGAGGCGTTTGAAGCACCGCTTGAACTTCAGGCTCTGTATATGCCAAATCGACATCTTCATAAGAAACTTCAACGCCATCGTTTCCAATATCTATGCTAACGAGCTCAGAAGAAAACTTGTCTTCAACGTTTGAGTTTGTGCGGTTGCAAGTATACGTATCATGATTGTCCATATCGTTGTAATAGAACCCAGTCGCGTCTTTAAATTCTGTTATGTTTCCGTCTTTGTCTTTGACATCTGCGTCATATTCTCCACCAATAGACATAGCTGAAACAGCATCTTGATGGTGAATCTCGCGCTTTAGGCCGATTAAAATCATCAATTGTTCTCGTCCATTAATATTTTTATCAAAATTGCCAGCAACGACACTTCTTGTGTAGGTATTTGACACAAGCCCGTTCCAGGTTGTTTGCTTGTCTTTACTTTGGAAGTATTTTGGCGTGTAGACCCAGCTCAAATCGAGCTTGCCTGAATTTTCACTACATCTATACACATTGCCATCGATATAGAGAGCTTCAGGCTTGTGATTTCCATTGACCTTGAAATATTTCACACCACATCGTGCTTGAATTTTGTCTGAGTCGTCCGTGCCTCCCTCTTTCCAATCATTAGCATCTAAGTTATTGAGAAACTCTATTGTTGAGAGAGTGCCGTCTGTACAGCGATAAGTGCCAAGACAAAAAGTATGCAGGCGGTAGCCATCCCACGCTTCGCCATCATAAGTCGATGCCCTATAGTCCTTTGTGTCAGCATCAGTTTTCACGAACCATTTAGTGCCAGCAACCGAAATTTCATCAACTCCATCGCCATCAGCATCTCCAAGAGAGATACCTGGATTGCGCATGGTTGCCCAATAATGGTGACCGTCCCCGCCGTCATTGATATAATCTCCGCACGTTTTTTTCAAGACATCACCTAGATTAGTTCCAACACCACCATAACAAATTGAAAGGTAGGGCATAAAGCGGCAAGTCATTGAGCTGTCCATATTTGTCGGCTTACAAACAGATGTAACTACTGCCAGATCATCAATGCCATCACCGTTAACGTCGCCGGTGTCAAGAGAACATGTCAGCTTGTCATAAATAATTGTGCTGCGCTGCCAACCACCGTTGCGGCCAGTCTTCCAGTCGGGATGAATAGCGCTGTCTGAAACTTGACTAACTTTTGGATTTTTGAAGTCTTGCCAATCGATCTCAAAGAGTCCCATATCGTCTTTTCTATCTGATCCAAAACCTGGGAAATATACTACCGCTGTGTCGAAACCCTTGTTGTAATAGTTGCCTGCGGTCACCGCCATAAAGTTAAGCATTTCGGCAGCATACGTTTGACTTTTAATATTTTGATAATTCATAGAGCCTAGTTTTAGGTTGTCGGAGCGTACCTTGTTGGTATAGTCATATGCCCAAGTGATAAGGTCAGCTTGATCGTCGTGCGTTAGAACGAGACCAACATAAACTACACAATCTTTACGCGTATGAGTTTTGTCAGGTCTAAAAGCTATAGCACGAATGCAAGCATATTCAACATCGTTGTCATATTCATTTCCATCTTTGAAATTTGAATGATACTTTGAAACCTTTTTACCTTCGAATTTCTCATCCTTGCCGTCCTTAATACTCGTGTCTGCAAAAGGTGCGTTTGTAAGTGTCATGCCTTGATATTTTCTTTGTTTGTTGATATA
>CAVFJE010000100.1:0-2645 GCA_963622845.1 Dialister sp. CAG:486 | reverse complement strand
TTGTTGATACCCATCAAAAATCCAACGCCAAGTGCCACAAGCAATGTGATTGCTATAGATGGGACTAAGAGCAAAAATGAATATTGCAAGTTTAGCAATATAGTATCGGAGTCACTTGAAAACGAACTCCAGATACCCTCGATTGAAGGAAACATTAGTGCCGAGAACCAACCGTTGTCTGATACAACTTTATATAGAAGCACAAGGCTTAAAAATATAAGTGCGGTTGGCCAATAAGTCTTGATAAAACCAAAAATTTTACTCATCATTTCACCTTAAATAGATATTTGTAATTACTAAACGTTATATTTTTCGTAGAATGTAACAGCATTGTCATAGAAAGTCTTGTTCTCGCTGCTGTACTTCTTCACTGCTTCATCCAAAGCTTCCTTATAGATGTCATTGTAGATGTATTCTTCAGGGTTAACGCTGTTATCGAGGTCTTCGATGCCACCAATTTTCACCATGTAGTTGTAGTTATCCATGACGATATTTTTGACAGTGTCAGGATTGATACGATAGTGCTCATTTAGCATATAAGCTTCGACATATTCTTTTGTTGCGCCAAGTTGATCTGCCATCAAGTCAACGCACGCACTCTTGTTTTGCTCAAAGTAATTTTGAGCTCTAATTAGCGCCATGTTGATCAACTTAACAGTCTCTCTATTCTCTTTGACCCAAGAATTTCTAGCAACCATACGGCAGCAAGAATAATTTGGTGTAACGTCGCTACAATATGTGACAATTTTGATTCCGTCTGTATGCTCAAGCTCATACATTGAGCCAGTTCCAATAGTTACGAAGTCTACCTCGCCTTTTTTAACAGCAGTCATCTTTTCGTTGTAGTTAAACGTTCCAAGATTTTTCCATTCAATTTCATTGTCGATGTCATGACCAGCCTCAACAAGACCATGGAAAAGAGCATATCTAGACTTGCTGTCACCAACTTTTTTGCCTAAGAAATCCTCGATGCCATTCCACTCCATATCTTCTCGAGTGACAACTGGCATACAACCTGTGAGCATAAAGCCACCGATGATAGCCATGTCGTCTCCACTACAAATCATTTGCAATGGCTCATAAGTTCCAGAGTTTGATGCAATATCGACTGAACCTGATCTAACGCCAGCAAGCTGTCCGTCGTCTAATGGGATCTCCTCGATCTCGACACCTAGCTCGTCGAAATAACCTTGGTCCTTTGCAATGCTGACCAAAACATTGCCTGAAGCTCCTTGAGCCCAGACTGCCTTGTGTGTTCCATTTGATGAAGACTTGTTAGCGCTGCTAGAAGTGCTTTTCTCTCCACCGCTGCACCCTGCAAGTGCCACAGCACCAGCTGCTGCGAGCGTTCCTGTTAAAAATTGTCTTCTTGAAATTTGGAGATTACTCATACTTTTCCCTTTCTTCGTTTTCTTTTTTTGTCTCCTCAAAAACTATTCCTCAATCACGTCTTCTTCCGCGTCGGCGTGACTTTGAATATCTGAATTAATTTGCCTTATAAGTTCATTTCTAAGTTTTAGAACTTCAGGATTTTCAAATTGGTTTTCTCTTGTTGCCCTCTCATTGTCAGAAATCTTCTGGTCAAAGATAACTTTTGAAGGAGAAAGACCAAAAATTACGATTCTATTTGCCAAAAGCAATGCCTCATCTACGTCATGAGTAACAAAAAATACTGTTTTGCGCTGCTCGCCTTGATTCCACAACTTCAAAATAAGATCTTGCAATTTTGCTCTAGTTACAGCGTCAAGTGCTCCAAAAGGCTCATCCATAAGCATGATTGGTGCATCGACTGCAAGCGATCTTGCGATTGCACACCTTTGCTTCATTCCGCCTGACAGTTCTTTCGGTAACTTCTTGTAGACACTATCAGCCAACCCCACCGACTTTAGTTGCTTATAAACTTCCTCCCTTAGTTCTTTTTTTGGAACCTTAGGATATTTTTGAGTAAGAGCAAGCAAGATGTTGTCACCAGCACTAGTCCAAGGGAACAAACCATAATCTTGAAAAACAACAGTGCGCTCGAGGCTAGCTCCCTTTATTGGCACGCCATCAACAGTTATCTCGCCAGTCGTAGGCTTTTGAAGCCCAGCCAAAAGTTTGAGAAGTGTAGACTTTCCGCAACCCGATTGACCTAAAAGACAGACGAATTCTCCAGGCTCAACAGTTAGATCTATGTCATCTAAAATAAGACGATCAGGCTCATCTGGATAAGCAAATTGTACGTTTTTGATTAATACTTCTTTCATTTCTCTCCTATAAATAAACGTGACTAATAGCACTGCAATAGTCAAAAGTACAATTAGCAATAGCTAACGTATGCAGTTATAGAAACTTTTTTATTCTAGTTTTGGTGTCTTTGTTATCCTTGAACAGAAATTTGGATAACTAAAAAATATGTATTGCAGATTTCTAAGCGAAATTATTATATACGAAAAAATACTAATTGTTAATTTTTAATTAACTAATTTCTAAACGCGTTAGGTTAATTGAATTATCCGAGAGTATCACGCATTTTGAGAGTTATCAAAAATTATTTATGCTTGCGCAAATAGCCTTATAGGAGCAAATTCATCGTGTTTGAGAATCTCAGCACTACAAAGCTGACCAGAGGCGACATTTAGCAATTTCTCCATTATTTGCTTCGA
>CAVFJE010000099.1:0-8004 GCA_963622845.1 Dialister sp. CAG:486 | reverse complement strand
ATCAGGTACTGTGTAAGTCTTGATGTCTTCAATCTTGTTGACATAAGAAGCATCAGTGTACCAGCCCTCTAGCTCATAGCCTTCTTTTACGCTTACAGCAAAGTCAATCGTTGCACCATATTTAACGTTCTCAAACTTGTTTGGAGTAGCTGTTGCATTCTCTCCAGTCTCGAGTGTAACAGTGCGTGTGTTTCTGAAGTACTTAATCTCAACAACAGTTGTGCCAGCACCATCAATTGCAACATTAGTTACTTGATCAGCTGTAAAGCCAACGTAAGTCTTAGCATGAGCTTTAGTTAGCTCGCCTGTTGTTCCTTTGAGCTCTTCTGTCTCAACCTCTGCGAAAGTATCATCGCTTGTTAGGCTTTGTTGCTTGTGAACAACTTTGTAAGCCGTACCTGAATTTGGTTGCCAAACAGCAGTTAGTGTTACGCCATTTGCTGGAACAGTATTAGTGTTAAAGTCCCAGGCTTTTGTGACTCCGTCCTCGGTGTAAGTCCAATTTGCAACCGTCCAACCATCAGCGCTTACTTCAGGTTTTGTAAGCTTTGAACCAAAGACAAGTTTCTCTGTCTTGTTGTAGTCGCCATGATCACCTGAAGTGAATGTTACGTTGTAACTATTTCTGTTGTAGTAAATCTTGAGTTCAAGAGATCCATCAGCCTTAATGTATCCACTGACAACTTCGTCTCCACCAGTAGTTCTAGTAAATCCGCTGATAATCTTAGTTGTTGCAGTTACATATTTGCCAGTCTCGCCTGAGAGATTCTCTCTTAGAGATGCATCCTCAACGTATCCAGTCTTCTCAACATTTTGCAAGAAGTGCTTGATTGTATATTTTGTGTCGCCCTTAGCAGTCCAATCAGCAAAGATTGTGAAGTCATTATTAGGAACTGTGCTTGTCTCGAAGTTCCAGTCTTTTAGAGTTGTTCCCTCATAGTACTTCCAACCAGCGAAATCATAACCTTCTTTAGTTGGTGTTTGTGGCTTAGTTAGTTGTGAGCCATATTTAACACCATAACGACCTGTGTCCTCGCCAGTTCCGCCTGCCAAATCCCAAGTTACGTTCCATGTGTTTCTCTTGTATAGAATCTCAACTTCTGTCGATCCGTCACCGTCAATTTTAACTTGTGTGACACCTTGAGCAGTAAATCCAGCAAAAGCAGCATTTGTTGCTTGGTTGTATGGCGTAGCAGCAGTTAGCTGACCTGTAGTGCCATACTTCTCTTCCTTGGTCCAATCAGTGAAAGGGTAGTCGTTGTCTGTGAAGCTTTCCTTCTTGTGGATAACTGTATATTTAGTGTCGCCGCGACCAGTCCAGCTTGCAACAAGCTCTAGAGGCTCTGCAGGCATTGTATCTGTATCGAAGTTCCAAGCCTTCATATTCTTGAAGTTGAAGAAACCTGAAGTTGCAGAGTTGTTTAGCTGCCAGCCATCATCAGCAGTTGCAGTAGGTAGTGTAACCTTTGCACCATAATAGACAGCCTCCGACTCAGGAGTAATTGTTCCGTGGCTCTCCCAATTCCAAGCTGCGTATGAAGATAGGAATGTTACGCCATATTTTTGTCTCTCATAGTAAACTTTGACGACAGTTGAGCCATCACCCTTGATTGTTTCTTGTGTGATGTCTTTAGTCTCGAATCCAGCCTTAGTTGGAGCAGTTACAGCTGTTTGTGCTTCAGTTTGACCATATCCCTTTGAAGTGTTCGTTGGGTTGTTGTCAGCTGGATATTGACCATTAGTGTCCATCTCATAGTAGTTAATTGTGAATTCGGTGTCAGTTGCAGCCTTCCAATTAGCAATTAGTTCAATGTCGCTATCAGGCATTCCCTTAGAGAAGTCATAGGTTTGAACATTGCCTTGAGCGTCAACATAAGTCCACTTGTCGAATACATAGCCCTCATCAGGTGTAACAGTTGGCTCAGTCATAACTTTGCCATACTTTTGGCTCTCACTTGGAAGGTTTGTTACCTTACCATGGTCGCCTTGTTGGAATGTAACCTTGTGAATGTTTCTCTTGTATTCAATAGTAACTTCAGTTGATCTGTCGCCTTTGATTGTTTGCTGCTCAAATGTTTGAGCTGTGAAACCTGTACGGTTGTAAGCTGTAGCGTTAGTTGTGCCATTAGTTTGACCAATTAGCAAAACTCTCTCTTCATCCCAGCCGTCACCTTCAACCTTTTCAAACTTGTGAACAACAGTGTATGTGATGTCATCTTTGTTGCCCCACTTTGCAGTTAGAGAAAGTGTTGTGTTTGGAAGTCTGTCAGTTGCAAAGTTCCATGTACCTTCATTTCCATTGCCATCAACATAAGTCCAATATAGAAGTGTGTGGTCTGTAACTGTTCCCAATTGTGGCTCAGTGATCAGTGCACCATACTTAACAGTAATTGGGCTTGTTGGTGCTGCACCATAACCACCGTTGCTGAGTGATACTTGATATGAATTTCTTGTGTAGTTGATTGTTACTTCACTTTGACCATTAGCCGCAATTGTGACGTTTTCGATCTTTTCTGGTGCAGTGAAGCCTTCCTTCTCTTTTGCTTTTGCATCAGTTAGCGTATCAGTTGTACCTGTTAGGGTCTCTGTTACAACCTCAGCCTCTTCTCCTTCTAGTGCCTCATAAACATGCTTAACAAAGTAGTTGATGTCTGTCTTAGCACTTACTTTTGCAAATAGGTTGAGTTCAGTCTCAGGCATTGTATCTGTTGCAAAGTCCCAAGGCTTTGTGAACTCAGCATCGCTGTACCATCCATCGAACTTGTACCCATCTTTAACCTCAAGTGTTGGCTCTGTTAGAGTAGCGCCATACTTGACATTTTCTTGAGTTGCTGGAGTTACAGAAATAGCGTTGTCTCCTGCGCTAAATGCAACTGTGTTCTTAACGCGAGAGTAAGTAATCTCTACCTTTGCAGAACCGTCTGCCAAAATGATTACTTGTGTAGCGCCACCTGAACGTGTAAATCCAGTCTTCTCAACAGGGGTTAGATTTACAGCAGTTCCTGTTGTGCCACTCTCCTCAACTGAAACTCTCTCAGCTTCAGAAGCTACTCCGCTGACTGCTTCGTAAACGTGAACGACAGTATATTTAGTGTTCGAATTTGCGATCCACTTGCCATAGAGAGACTTGTTCTCTTTGACATTTTCGCTGTAGTCATACTTATTTGTTAGAGCCTTGTCTGTGTACCAAGCGTCAAAAGTATAACCATCTTTAGTAGGAGCTGCTAGCTCTACTGCTCTGTTGTTAGAAAGAACTTTATCTGAACGATAGAATACATTATCTAGATAGTAAGAAATCGTATATTCGTTTGTCTTGTACTTAGCATAAATTGTCTTGTCGTCATTTATGTAAGTCTTTGCGAAGTCAAATGCTGTAGTACCTTGTGCGTCGTCGAACCAGCCCTTGAACTCTGCATCATTCTTAATAGGTGCCTCTGGCTGTGTTGCTAATGCGCCCTCATAAACTCTTTGTGCATCAAGTCTTCCAACACCTTCTGTGTCAAAAGTAACGATATAGTATGCAAATGTTGCAACGTTGTTAGTTCTATCAGGGTTGATGCTCTTGCCATTTCCACCTCTTGGAACCATGTTGATTAGGTAGTTGTGGTCATAAACTTCTACCTTCTTAGTAGTTCTGTTTGAAGCATCCGTTGTCTCATAGTAAGCTTTGACGCTTACTGTCTTCTCATAAGCATCTTGAGGTACGAAAACCATAATCTCGTTTGTAGCACCAAGTTCAACTGTTGCACCCTTTAGTGCAACGAGATCTTTTGAATTATCGTCAGCTCTATATGTAACTTCTACATTGAGCTTTCTGTTGTCTGTAGTTGATGTATCAGTAACAGAAGCACTACCCTTGTCGTCAGTAACTGCTACTGTTGCAGGGAAGATTGCTACACCTGAAGAGTTAGTTTGCTCGTTTGCTTTTCTAACAGTTCCATCAGCATTGCTTACTGTTACAGGTTTGCCAGCTACTCCCTTGCCATTTCCGTCTGTAAGCGTTACGCGAACTAGATGTCCATTTGCTTGGACTGGCAATTTTACATATACTGTGCCGTCTTCATTTGGCTCAACAATTGCACCCTCTAGTGGAACTGGAGCTGTACCCTCGTTATTGTCGTGGTCATACTCAACAAGAACGTCTAGCATTGTACCGTCTGTCTTTGATGGATCTTCTACAACACCTTTACCATTTTCGTCAGTTGTAGTCGATTCATATCTTGTCCATTTTGCATATAGTGTTATATGCTCGCTTAGAGGTAGACCGAACTCATATTCTTGAGTTAGCTCAATGTCAGAATACCAGCCTCTAAATGTCCAGCCGACAACTGATGGTGCATTAGGCTCATCTAGAGCTTTTCCCTTTTCGTGAGAAAGAGTCTTGTCCTCAAGGCCCTCTCTGTTCATGATGAGATTGACGTTGACATACTCTTTAGATGGGTCAACGTTTTGGTTTGCCCATTTTGCATAAACAATAACATCGCCTGCTGGCATTGTGTAGTTGTTGAATGGAATTGTACCGCTTGCGTCGAGATACCAACCTTCGAAAGTTCTCTCTGCAGCATTAGGAGTTTGTGTAGCTGCTGTAACAGTGTCGCCGTATTTAGCTTTTTGTGCAGCTGGCATTCCTTGAGCAACTAGTACAGAATTGTTGTCATAAGTAACTGTGTACTCATTTCTTTGATATTGGATGATTACATTTGTTGTATTAGCTGCATTAATGTTAGTATTGCTGACAGCTTTTGCTGTGTAGCCAGGATAAGTTCTTGCCTTAGCATCTGTAGTCTGACCTGCAGTTCCTTCAACGAATTGCTTCTCATATGTAGTGTAAGCACCACTTGTATTCTCTAGTTGGTGCTCTACTGTGTAATAGTTAGTAGAGAAAGTAAAACTTGAACCCATAACACATTGGAAAACTCCCTCAGGAGAATTTGCAGGGCTTGTTCCGTTTTTGTCTTCCTCTAGTGCCCATCCATGTTGATTAAGTCCTGACCACTCCGTTTTTGAGGAGGTGTAGTGGTGTGCAGAACCTAATGCCTCGTTGTAGCATGTGTAAATACCAGTTGATCCACCACTGATGAATTGGTTGTCTACGCCGTCATCAGCCCAACCATGATTTTCAATCAAGTTGTTCATCTCTGTAGTGTCAGCTGTGTAATAGTGAGAAGAATGTCCCATTGCACCGAGCGCTGCATTATAGAGACGATGTACTACCTTATAAGTATCTGAGGAACTTGCTGGAGCTAGCCAGTCAATTCCCTCACCAATCCAGAAGTCTTTGTCTTGTTTGCAAAGTGCTACAAAGTTATCGTACTCTGTCTTGTTAGTTGAGAACAAGTGCTCAGAAGTAACAATGTTATACATACGATAAACTGGGCTCACTTGTGAGTAAACAACCTCGACGGTTGAGTCTTTAGTAAGCTTGCCAAGAGAGACTGTGTGCTCTTGCACAAGATAGCTCTTGAGCTTGTCGTAGGTAGTCATCGTTCCTGCGCTACCCATTCTTCTTTCGTACTCTGTGTTTGCTTCTTGCACAGAGTCGATCTTGTTAAGAGCAGAAATGTTGACTCTTGTTACACCGTCAACTTTAATTTCAGTTGGTACAACGAAGTTTCTCTCTCCTGATGTTGCACCCTTCCATTTGACGATGACTTCGTCACCTGAGTGGTAAACTTCACGATCGAGCTCTGTCGTCGTTCCAGTAGTGTAGCCACTCACCTGCTTTGTCACACTAATTTGTGTCGCTGTTTGGCTCAAAGAATTGTCTTCAGCCAAAGCTTTGATTGCGCTTTGACCTGTGTAGACTCCAATGCCTGCGACGAAGAGAGTCGCAAGGATTAAAGCAACAAGCCATCGCTTTGTCGAGGTTTTTCTCGACCCTAATCCATCTGTAGTACTGAACATAGTTCCTCCTCTGATAAAAAACTTATCTTCCGGTACATTCTCGGCATAAATAGGATTGGATTTTTGCATCTCCAGTTAACTCCATTCCCCAATAAACCAATAAGTGTATTAAAAGTAGCCCTATTATACTATAAATAATGTTTAGATAGAAACAAAAATGTTAAATTTTGATAATATCCTCTTTTACTAAACATTTGTTTAGTTATTTAGATGGACACTCCTTTTATAAAGGAATAGCTCTTTATTTTAGTTAAGCTTTTTACTTAACAATTGATTGATGATTTGAGGATTTCCTTTTCCTTGCATCTCTTTCATGCATTGACCAACAAAAAAGCCGATTAGTCCAACTTTTCCGCCTTTATATTGCTCCACTTTGTCAGGATTATCTGCCAAAACTCTATCTACAACTTGCTCGATAGATGACACGTCGCTGACTTGCTCAAATCCTTTTTCAGCGATGATAACTTCAGGATCTTTGTCTTCAATAAGAATTGCAGCAAAAACTTCTTTTTGTTGAGACTTTGAAATCTTGCCTTCCGCAGTAAGTGCAATCAGAGATACAAGACGCTTCGGTGTAATCGCACCATCTTTTACTGCGCTCCAACCTTCCGCGTCGTCTTCAAAGTTAGAGTTAACCCATGCCGTCAAATCATTGATAATCAAATTCGCTAGACCCTTGGCGACATCTTGTGCCCCGTCCTTAACTAACCCAATAGAGCTCTCAAATAACTCAGCAGATTCTTGATGCTCCACGATATGTTTAGCATCATAGGTAGAAAGACCATACTCACTTATATATCTTTTAGCTTTAGCATCGGGCAACTCTGGCAATTTTTCTTTTACAGAGTCGATCCACTCGTCGCTTAGACTATAAGGTGCTAGGTCAGGCTCAGGAAAGAGACGGTAGTCATCCGCAGTCTCTTTGACGCGCATAACGATGGTACGCTTCAATGATGGATCCCAATGCCTAGTTTCTTGACGAATAGCCTCTCCGTCTTCTAGCGCTTGTGCTTGCCTTAAAATCTCATACATTAGACCGTCATGCAAGCTCTTGAAAGAATTTATATTTTTAAGCTCAGTCTTTGTGCCGAGCTTAGTTGTGCCGCGCTTTCTTAAAGAAACGTTGCCATCGCATCGCAAAGAGCCCTGCTCCATGGAACAATTTGAAATTCCGATAGCCAAATAAATTTGTCTTAGCTTTTGCATAAATAGACGAGCTTCTTCAGGAGTTCTTAAATCAGGACGTGTGACAAGCTCGATCAAAGGCGTCCCTGCTCTGTTGTAATCAACTTTTGAGTGAGTTGCGCCTGCGATCCTTCCTTCTCCGCCACCGACGTGAATCATCTTGCCCGCGTCTTCTTCCATATGAATACGCTCGATGCCAACGTGTGCTACATATCCATCGTCTGTTCTTGTGATGTTTTCTAAAGTTTCACCACTCTTTAGCTCGCTAGCACCAAAGCGCTGGTCTATGTTCTTATTGTCAACGTCAAGATCAAGATGACCTCTCATACAAAAAGCAATTGGTCCTTGCGTGGTTTGAAAATTTTTCGCCATGTCTGGGTATACATAATTCTTGCGATAGAACATTGAATTTTTCTCGATATCACAATTAGTTGCCAGACCCGCGAGAACAATTGACTCAATCGCAGCTTTGTTAGGTACTGGAAGAGCACCAGGCATACCCAAACAAACTGGACAAGTATGAGTGTTTGGTTCGTCTCCGAAAGATAGCTTACAACCACAAAACATCTTTGTATTAAGAGTAGTTAGCTCTGCATGAACCTCAAGACCGATGACGGGTTCCCAAACTTTTAAAACATCTTCAAGCTTTTTCATAGTGACCTTTTAAGCTACCTCTCTCGTTTCTATATAGGGAGCAATTTTTGCTTCACCATAGTGTGCTTCAAGCGCTGAAGCGACGCGCATCATGTTCTCATCTTTAAATGCAGGGCAAATTAATTGCGCTCCAACAGGAAGGTTGGTGTCTTGCCCCATACCGACAGGAAAACTCATGCCTCCATTGCCTGCAATGTTGATTGAAATTGTGATGTTTTCTAAAGTTTCACCACTCTTTAGCTCGCTAGCACCAAAGCGCTG
>CAVFJE010000098.1:0-2538 GCA_963622845.1 Dialister sp. CAG:486 | reverse complement strand
GAAGAGACGATCGCTGGAGTACATGTTTTAATTTTAAGAGGCTCTAAAATTGTTAATAGTAATGAATTTATCTTGAATAAAGGTCTTGACGTCCCAAATGCGACCTTACAACACAATTTCTTGTTGAAATACTATGAATTGTCTGAAAATCCTCCTCGTCAAATTGTTTTAAGAGAAAACCTCGAGGAAGATAACACTCTTACACAATGGATATCGCAAAAACTTGATAGTAAGCACGGTGCTAAGGTGAGGTTTGTTGAAGCAAAGAGGGGAGAGAAGTTTGAACTCTTGCGTATGGCAGAGAGAAATGCCAAGCATACGCTTCTTCGTTATAAAGTTAAAAGCGGATATGATGACGATCAGACTAATAATGCACTTTTGCAAATCGAGAGTGCTTTAGCCCTAAAAAAGGCTCCGCTTCGAATTGAGTGTTTTGATATATCTACAAATCACGGCTCATATACAGTGGCTTCCATGGTTGTGTTTGAAAATGGCAAAGCCAACAAATCTCAATATAGACGTTTTAAGATTAAGACACCTTTAGATGAAGCTAATGATTTTTTATCTATGCAAGAAGTCATGAAGAGACGATACGCTCAAGAGCGCTTAAATGATGAGTCTTTTGGCAGAAAGCCTGATCTAGTAATTTTAGATGGTGGATTGCCACAACTCAATGCTGCTAGAACTATCTTTAATCAATTTGGTATAGATGACATCGAGCTATGTGGTTTGGCCAAACGTGACGAAGAGATTTTTACTACTTGGAATGGAAATGAGCCAGTCGTTTTACCAAGTGGCTCAAGCTCGTTATATTTAGTCAAGTCTATTAGAGATGAGGCACATAGATTTGCTATCACATATCATCGTCATTTATACAAAATAGGACAAACGAAATCTATTCTCGATGAGGTCACAGGGCTTGGTCCTAAAAGAAAGAGAGCGCTTCTTAAACACTTTGGAGGTTTTAAGAAGCTTCAAGATGCAACTTTGCAAGAGATTGTTGACTCTAAGGCTGTGCCTAATGAGGTAGCTAAAGAGACATATCTTGTGTTGCAGCAATATCGTCAAAAGCTCCAAGATGTTATAATCAAATAATCTTATTTGTTTTATTTTTTGAGCAACCAACAAAAGGATTTTGAATGGACAATGTCAATCAAAATAAAGACCAATTCATGCCGGACCTTATTGTAATTACGGGCATGAGCGGTGCTGGTCGTACCGAAGCTATGCACGTGTTTGAAGATCTTGGATATTTTTGCGTTGACAATCTTCCATCGCAGTTAATTTCATCTGTTTTAGAACTTCAAAGTAAGCTCAATAAATCAAGGAAGGTTGCGATCGTTTGCGACTCAAGAAATGGCGAGTTTCTCGATTCTCTAACAGAGCAAATAATAAAAGCAAGAGAGACTAAACATGACATTCGAGTTATATTTCTAGAAGCTAACGATGAGAAATTAATCGCCAGATATAAATCATCAAGACGCAGGCATCCGCTCTGTGATGATGGGTCTACAATAGCTGATGGCATTCGCAGAGAGAGAAGCGTGATGCAACCTATCAAAGATCTCTCTGATATAACTGTTGATACAAGCGATATGCTGCCTCAAGACTTTAGAAGTCATCTTAGAGAGATGTTTGAGGGAGCTTATGACGCAAGAGGACTCTCTATCAGTGTGTATTCATTCGGTTTTAAGCATGCTCCAGCTAGCGATGCAGATTTAGTAATCGATGTTCGCTTTCTTCCAAATCCTTATTGGGTAGATGATCTAAAGAACTTGACAGGTCTTGACAGTGCAGTTAGAGACTATATAATGCTAAGAGACGAAACAGTTCTTTTTCAAAAGAAATGGTTTGATTTGCTAGATGTTTTGATGCCTGGCTATGTTAAAGAAGGCAAGCAACAACTAGCTATTGCAATCGGTTGCACAGGAGGTCAGCACCGAAGCGTTACAATTGCTGAATCTACCGGTGATTATCTAAAGAAGAAAGGCTATCGTGTAAGTGTAGCTCATAGAGATTTGACTAACAACTAGTTAGGTTTTTTCACTATGAATCAAGCGTTTAACATAGACCCGTCTGTAACTTCGACTTTTTCTCTCGATGAGTCAAAAGACAGCCAAAAACTTAATGTTGCACGAGACTTTTCGGCTGTGGTAATAGGTGGAGGAACTGGAGCTCCTGCTTCAATAAAAACTTTGCTCAATCTTGGAATAAAGACTGACGCAATAGTTGCTATGGCAGATGATGGAGGCTCAACCGGTGATCTTCGAACAAGAGCAGACGTTACACCTCCTGGAGACATCAGAAAGTGCCTTTGTGCTTTTGCAAAAGATCCAACTGATCCTCTAACTCGAGCATTTAAATATAGAGTTCCAGCTGCTAACAATCACACTATTGGAAATTTGCTATTAAGTTCTCTAGAAGATGCAAGTGGTTCGTTTGAACAGGCTATCGAAATATGCGAAAGCCTACTTCAATGCAAAGGTCATGTATATCCCTCAACTCTAGATGACGTCTCGCTGAGTGCTCTTACTCGAG
>CAVFJE010000097.1:0-2749 GCA_963622845.1 Dialister sp. CAG:486 | reverse complement strand
TTCCTTGATGACAATATCTGTGCCAGCAACGGTTGCCGTCTTGTTCTCGGCATCTATTCTAAGAGCTTCGCATCCGCAAACACAAGGTGCGCCCATACCGCGAGCGATTACAGCAGCATGAGAAGTTTTGCCACCATGTGATGTCAAAATGCCTTCAGCCGCATACATTCCAGCCAAATCATCGGGGTTGGTCTCCCATCTAACTAAGACGCACTTTTTGCCTTCAGCTACGGCATCCACAACATCTTGTGAGCTAAACATCGCTTGGCCCACAGCTGCTCCAGGAGATGCATTTAGACCACGTGCGATTACGTCATATTTAGAATCTGGATCGAATTGTGGGTGCAACAGCTGATCGAGTTGATCGGGCTCAACTCTCGATACAGCAGTCTTTTTATCGATTAGACCTTCGCCCTCCATTGCGATTGCAATCCTTAGAGCAGCCGCTGCTGTTCGCTTGCCGGCTCTAGTTTGAAGCATCCACAATTTGCCTTGCTCAATTGTAAATTCGATATCACACATGTCTCTAAAGTGGTTTTCTAAAGTTGTGAAAATCTCTTCAAGCTGTGCTCCTGCCTTCTCAAGTCCAGGAACATTCTTCAAATCAGCAATTGGCGAAGTATTTCGGATACCCGCAACGACGTCTTCACCTTGAGCATTGACAAGGTAGTCACCGTAAAATTCCTTCTCGCCATTAGCAGGATTGCGCGTGAATGCTACGCCTGTAGCAGACGTATCTCCCTTATTGCCAAATACCATAGATTGAACGTTTACTGCAGTGCCCAAATCATCGGATATCTTATTCTTCTTTCTATAGAGAACTGCACGCGAATTATTCCACGAACCAAACACTGCCTCAATTGCTAGTTTAAGTTGAAGTGAAGGGTCTTGGGGGAACGAAACGCGGCCGTTTTCAACTAGATCAGGATATTGCTCACCACGAACATTTTCAGCAAAAATTGCCTTAAAAGTGTCAACTAGAGATTTTAGATCGTCAGCTGTAAGATCCGTATCTGATGATACTCCTCTTTGATGTTTAAGGCTTACTATTGCATTTTCAAAGAGATCGCCATCAAGTCCCATTACAACATTAGAGAACATTTGAATGAAACGACGATAAGAGTCCCACGCAAATCTTGGATTTTCGGTTTGTTCGATCAATCCATTTATAGAACAGTCATTTAGTCCCAGATTTAGTACAGTATCCATCATGCCTGGCATCGACATTGGAGCGCCAGATCTAACGGAAACAAGAAGAGGGTCTTTGTCATCTCCGATTTTTTTGCCCATGCGCTCCTCGAGATCTCTTCTATATTCCTCGATTGTATCTAGAGCTCCACTAGGCCAAGAATTATTAGCGTTTGCATATTCCATGCATGTTTGACAAGAAATAGTGAATCCTGGAGGCACAGGAAGACCAATATTAGCCATTTCTGCCAAATTTGCCCCCTTACCACCGAGCACTTCTCTCATGCTCGCATTGCCTTCGGTGACATTAACGCCATTGGCATCGTTTCCAAAAGCAAAAACTCTTTTTACTTCACTCATTAATTCTCCTCCTTAACAAACAAAAAACTAAAAGAGAGATCAAGGATTGTATATTTAATAAATACAATATAGATGATACCTTATAACTAATCATGCCATGTATGATAATAATCAAGAATTCTTTGAGCAGTTTCCTCAACTGCTCTGCCATCAGTATGCACAACGATGCAACCCAGCTGCCTCATGAAATCACGACTTGACTCTAGGTCTTCATAGATGCTGTCAATATCAGCATATTCACTTGCCAAGATTGTAGCTTTCTCTCCAATTCTGCGTCGCCGAATTTCTGCCAAAACATCGGGCGTGCTCATAAGGCCAAAGAGCCTTTTTGGATCTACATCATAGAGCTCTTTAGGAGGTTGCGTCTTCGTGTCAAGAGGGACGTTTGCTACACAGAATCCAGATTGTGCAAGATAAATGCTTGTCGGTGTCTTGGAAGTTCTAGATACACCAATAATAACGATATCAGCACGTGCTAAATCTTGAGGATTTCGTCCATCGTCGTGTTCAATTGTAAACTCAAGAGCTGCAATCTTTCTATAGTAAACAGGATCGAGTGCGCGTAGAGTTCCAGGTGTATATTGAGGTTTTTGCCCCGTCATCTCGCTTATGACGTTAACTGCACCTGTCAAAAGATCTACGGCAAAAACATCGTCGTCGTTTTCAACGATTTCTTTAACGCCAGACCTAATTTCGCTAGAGACTATAGTGAAGAATACAAGAAGCCGAGTGTCAATGCCCTTTTTTGCATGTTCTTTTTTATGTCTGGCAATAAATTCTTTAATTTGATCCACTGATCGAACTTTACCAAAAACTTCAATTTTCGGATCTGTAACTCCAAATTGTGCGCAAGCAGCAGTTGCAACAGTTTTTGCAGTCTCTCCTACCGAATCACTAATTACGTGTACGGTGGGAAAGTCTGCTGAACTATTAGTATTCATCAAATTTTCCTAATTAAATTTACTGAAATCTGCAGTTCCATCAAATAGTGACAAGAAATTATTCAGGAGTGCTATTCTGTTTTTCCTCACATTTTCATCTTTGTCCATAATCATAACGGACTCAAAGAACTCATCAATCGGATCTTTAAGCTTTGCAAGCTCGTTAAGTAATGCCTGGAAGTTGCCATCGACATCTTTGTCAATTGTTACTTTTGCATTTTCGATAGCTTTTAGAAGCTTTGTTTCGCTCTCACCAAAGA
>CAVFJE010000096.1:1476-2939 GCA_963622845.1 Dialister sp. CAG:486 | reverse complement strand
GCAGAAATCTCTGCAAGCGTAGTAGCTCCCGAACGAGCAACTATCGCATTTGCACAACTTAGAACACTTGGCATCTCATCGCAATAATCGATGAGCTTCCACCTCTTTTTTTCCTCGTCTGTCAAGTTAAGCTCGTCTCTCACCCACTCATAATCTCGCTTGCCACTTATGTGAGCAACATAGATGTTTTCTCTAGCTCCTAAAATGTCATTTTTTAAATTAACAACAGCGCGGTTAATGCTTTTTGCTCCAAGCGAGCCTCCAAAAATAAGAAGTACGAATGCGTCTCTGTCATCTATGCCTAGGTACTCAAAGCCACTTTCTTTATTTGTTGTAAGAATAGCAGGTCTAACGGGATTTCCAGTAATGACAATCTTTGACTTATCTTTAACGCTCTCTCCAGCTGCCTCGTACGTCAAAGCAACAAGATCTACAACTTTTGAGAGCTCTTTGTTTGCAATACCCATATGAGAGTTTTGCTCGTGAATAGCGGTCTTTATTCCTAGCTTGTGAGCCGTATGCGTGACAGGAACGCTGACATAGCCACCGAATCCTACGACGACCTTCGGAGCAATTTGTTTTAGCCAGTCTCTAGCTTCTCTCTCGGCTTTTTTTAGACGCAAAAGAGCACTTATGCCAGTCCAAGGCTTTGATCTGTCAAATCCACTCACGACAAAAGGCCTAAATTCTAGACCTGCTTGAGGGGCAAGCCTTGATTCAAGTTTGTTTCTCGCTCCTGCATAGACCACATGATATCCGCTTTCAACAAGCTTTTGCGCCAACGCGAGCGCAGGGTATATATGCCCTGCAGTTCCACCACCCGTTATGACGAAAGTTTTACTCATTATCCCTACCTGTACTTTCGTTTGTCTGGCTGCCTTGATCTGTCAAATGAAGAGACGAAATCTAAATTTGACCCTCGTGATCTATTTGAATATCTCGTGCTTTGAGGTCTATCTTCTAAGTCAAGAAAGCTAGACCTTTGGGCGCGCGTAGTTTGTCTTCTTGAAGATGATATGAGCTCTAGCTTATCGCGCTTTCTCTCAGGAACGGTTCTTACTGGCTCGCTATAGACAGCATTGAGAATTAACCCTAGGCAAATAAAAGACGCAACTACAGATGTGCCTCCTGAAGAGACAAAAGGTAAGGGCTTGCCAGTTGTTGGAAGTGCTCCAACGGTACACCCGATATTTAAGAAACTTTGGAAAACGAGTAGAAAAACAGCTCCATAAACAATTAATTTTTGCTCTTCGCTTGGAAGTTGATCGGCAATTTTTAGAGCACAAATGTACAGAACACAAATTGCAATGATGAGTACAAGACCGCTGACAAGACCGCCTTCCTCGCAAATAATTGCGAAAATGAAGTCATTGTCTGAAGCGTAGAGATAGTCATATTTCTCATGGCTGTTTCCAATTCCAACGCCGAATAGACCGCCCGATGCAATAGCATAGAACGCTCGA
>CAVFJE010000096.1:0-1423 GCA_963622845.1 Dialister sp. CAG:486 | reverse complement strand
TAAGTTGTATCCCGCGCCATAACCGCCCTCTCCATCATCCCATGGATTTAGAAAACTTAAACGCTGTGAGCGATAATCTCCACCAAAATTAAGATAAATAAGTACAACGACTATCATCGTAGCGATTATTACACCTATAATCTTAGGATTAAATCCTGCCATATAGGCAACTGCAATGAGAACAATGCAACATACCATTGTAGTTCCCATGTCGCGTTGCGTTACGAACATAAACACAAGGGGCATTATTGCAAAGGCAGAGAATTGTGCCAAAGCTTGCATCTGAGTTGTTTCACCTCTGCTATATTCAGAGAAAATTTTGACAGTCATCGCAACGATTGCAATCTTCATGAACTCAGAGGGCTGTATCGTCACGACTGCAAGATGCAGCCACCGCTTTGCACCGTTGACCTCTACCCCGACGAGCGGTACCGCGACAACTAGGAGAAAGCAAAAGGCCCATATTCCATATATAAAGATTGGCTGCCAATTGTAGACTTGTGGCGTCTTTGATAGTGCACACGCAACAATAACGCCGATGAAAATTGCGGCAATCTGCAATAGAACATCTTGATATGGCGATACTCCAGCGTCAATATTTGAAGCAGAAGTCGTTGAGTAGATGCTTACAAGTCCAATAGTGCAAAGAAACGCGACTGCGATAAGTATAGTTTTGACATAAAAGTCAAGTGAATATGATTTATTCAAAAAATCTATCATTTATTGTAGACCCATTTTCTTTTCAACTATGTCTCTAACAAGGCTCTTGAAATAATCGCCGCGCTCTTCAAAGGAGATAAATTCATCAAACGATGCACAAGCAGGAGAAAGCAAGATGTTGTCTCCGCACTCAGCAACATCCATTGCGCAAGCAAGCGCAGATTTAAGGTCTGAACAGGACTTTTGGATGATGCCTGTCATGTTCTTAAAACCTTCTGCAAATCTTGCCAACGACTCTCCATATAAGATTACACACTTTATGTTCGAGTTTGCGCAAGCTTTCACAAGCGGGGTCAAATCAGAGCCTTTGTCTCTGCCTCCAAGAAGCAATATAAGAGAGCTGTTTTCAAATGCACTGAGAGCCTTTATCGTCGCGTCAACGTTTGTGGCCTTTGAATCGTTGTAGAATTTTACGCCATCAACTTCTCCACATGGCTCAATTCTATGAGGTAGAGGCGCAAAATTTTTGATGCCTGTCAAGATTTTTGATTCTTGACACCCCATATGTTCAGCAAGCTCTGCCGCACAAATTGCGTTTTCGATGTTGTGCTCACCTTTAAGGCACATGTCTTTTGCAATATTGCTAATCTTGTCGCTCCATTTTGAATTATTAGGAATGACAACTTTTGCTTTTACCATTCTCGTATCAATGAAATCTATCAGAGAATCATCAAGGTAAATAAGACATTTTCCGTCATGCTTG
>CAVFJE010000095.1:0-2145 GCA_963622845.1 Dialister sp. CAG:486 | reverse complement strand
GAGGACTACTGTTGACTCGCAGCTCAAAGATATCCGTGAAGATAACGCAAAGCAACTCGAGAGTATGAGAAATACGGTAGACGAGAAACTCTCTAAAACACTAAACGACAACTTAGCAAGGTCGTTTAGCCAAGTACAAAAACAACTCGAAGAAGTTCACAAAGGTTTGGGCGAGATGCGTTCTGTCGCAAAAGATGTTGGAGGGCTGAAAAACATGCTCTCAAATGTCAAAAATCGCGGCATTTTAGGCGAGGTGCAACTTGCTGCTATTTTGTGCGACATCTTGACCAATGATCAATACGATGAAAATGTTGCTACAAAACCAGGGAGCAATGACCGCGTTGAGTTTGCTATTAAAATTCCAGTTGAAGATGGCGGCTTTATTTACTTGCCAATAGATGCTAAGTTCCCAGGGGACACGTATCATCAGCTAAGAGATGCGTTGGATAGTGGAGAGAGAGACGCAATTAATTCGGCAAGAAAGGCGCTAGAAACTCGCATTAAACAAGAGGCAAAGGACATATCTGAAAAGTATATATCAGTGCCCGACACTACAAACTTCGCTATCTTGTTCTTGCCATTTGAAGGTCTTTATGCCGAAGTTGTTAACAGCCAAGGTCTTATCGAAACACTTCAGCGCGATTATCGAGTCAATGTTGCTGGACCTTCTACGATGGCAGCTCTGCTTAACAGCTTGCAAATGAGTTATCAAACCCTCGCACTTCAAAAGCGAGCTGACGAGATCTCAAAGGTTTTATCTGCGATAAAAGCTGAGCTACCAAAATATCAAAAAGAGCTAGACACTGCACTTAAGCAAATTAACAAAGCAGGCGAAACCGTCAAAAAGATCATGACGACACGCACTAATATGATGGAGCGCAAACTCAAAGAAGTATCGACGTTGGAAGATGCTAGTCAGTCACAAAAGTTGCTTGGTATAAGCGACTCGTACAGTGATGAAGGAGAGGGTGATCTGGATTAAGTTCTTGTCTATGAGGGACGTGAAGTTCCGACCTTGTGCTTGTAAGGCATCTGTGCTCCCGCTGCGCCACTCGACAGCAAACCTTCCCTTTCATTTTTATTTAATGCTCTATATTGGCTAAACTGCAAAAGTGCAGATGTAATTTAGTCCAAAATCGCTTTTAGCTGAACCTCTTTTAGGTGATTAACAGCATCAAGCTTCCACTTGGGGTAGTCAAAACCAGGGTCTGTGTACTTAAAGTCTTTTAGCTCAATGAGTTTTGCACGAATGTTGGGCGTTAAGAGTGCTCTTGCAATTTCAACGAAGTCGGTGCCGATTTTAGGTCCAATTTGCTTGACGTATTCATCAAAATCGTCGTGTTTCATCATGTAGGGCAAGCACGCCATGTTGTGGTCGAAAAGTGGTGCAAGCTCTAGAATTTCGCCACTGTCATTGTCAACCAAAAAGCCATAATTCCCAGAGTGTCGATCAACGTTGCCAATTATTCCGTCCATGATAATCATTTCTTTGAAGCGTTCTTCTGAGTCACACTTTGAGCAAAATTCAAGGACTTCTTTAACACCGAAGTTGCCTTCGAAAAATCTGTGAGCAGAAACAAATCCTTTTTCTTCAGATGTAAAAAGTGGACACTTGCTGGCAAGTTTTTTATGAAATTTCAGCAGCGAATATGGCACATGCTTAACGTTCGCCGCTTCAAGAAGGTCAGAAGTTAGTTTTTCAGAAAATGGTTCAAAACCTGCATTTGCATATCCGTCGGAGCCTCGTTTTAGCAACGAGATGTCGTCTCCTTCACGAATCCAGCATTTCTCAAATGAACCTGACGTTGCATATTCTGGCGATGTAGGGGAATTTTGTCTTCCATACACCCCTGTTCCATCAAAAGCAATCCTTGCTATGACATCATCAAACGGATGTCTGTAGAGCGAAACGTTCTCCCACTTCAAATCTTCGTCTTCACGCATCATCCAGAAAGTGTCTGTTAAAGAAAGGCAACGAGCCATGCCGATGAAGTCGTGGCGTGTGGTCATACCAATTTCGCGCATGAGTTTTTGGATGGCAACACGGTGTTTTGCAATTTGTCTGCCATCAATCCAGTCATTGATGTCGAGAAAGCCATAAGGGAAATAAGAGTCAAGGCGTTCAACCTCGTCGTAGCGATAGTC
>CAVFJE010000094.1:0-3335 GCA_963622845.1 Dialister sp. CAG:486 | reverse complement strand
ACGAAGAGAAGCATGGAAGCATATCTGAGAAATGATACAATCATAGCAAGCGAAGTTGTTGCCTTTGACGACGTCATGGATGAAAAGTTCATCGAAATTCGTGAACAACTCATCGATTTGATCGTTGAAGATAAAACGCAAGGAATATATGCGATTGACCTTATTATGATTGCAAAATACTTCGAAAGATTAGGAGATCACGCTGCAAGTTTTTGCCAATGGACGATTTATGGGATTACAGGCAAGCATAATAGTAGAGGCGGCGAGTAAACAGAAGCCATCATGATTTTTTGCGTAGAAGATGACGAGAGTATTCGAGATATAGAAGTCTATGCTCTCGAATCTTGTGGGTTTAAGACAAAAGGTTTTGCCACACCAGAAGCTTTCTTTCAAGAACTTAAAGCTGGCCAATTGCCTAGTCTTATAATTCTAGATGTCATGCTGCCAAACATGAGCGGTTTTGAAGTTCTTGAGAAGTTGAAAAACGACAATCGTTACCGCTCTATTCCGATTATTTTAGCAACAGCAAAAGATGCAGAGGTTGACAAAGTTAGAGGTCTGGACTCTGGCGCTGACTATTACATTACTAAACCTTTTGGAGTTCTAGAATTTATCTCTTGTGTCAAATCAGTTCTTAGAAGATACGAACCTCATCAATCCGCAACACTTAAATGCAAAGATGTGACAATCGACCTTGCTAGTCGCAGCGTGGAAAAAAGTGGGCAGGCCGTATCTCTGTCTTTTACAGAATTTGAGCTTTTGCGGCACCTTATTGAGCATAAAGGAGTAGTATTTTCCAGAGAAACCTTGTTTAGAGAAGTGTGGAACTCAAATTACCTTGGGGAGTCGAGAACAGTTGACATGCACATTAAATCGCTGCGCTCAAAGCTAGGGGATAGCGCGAACATAATCACAACAGTCAGAAATGTCGGATACAAGGCACAAGATTAGCTGATGGAAAATCGACACTTATCAACTCGTATTTTTCAAAGCATAGCGATTGTCTCGCTATCTGTTTTAGTCTGTACAATCGCAATTGCACTGTTTTTCTTCTACCAATATCTAATTTCTAGCCAAACTTCACTTATGCGCGATGAGCTTGCGCTACTTAGCAACCAAAACGCTTCTCAGTATGTCAAAGACGAAAATGCTGATTACAGAATTACGCTCATTAGAAAAGACGGAACAGTGGAGTTTGACTCTTATTACGACGAGGCACAACTTGAAAACCACCTTGATAGAGAAGAGGTTTCAGCTGCTCTGTCGGTTGGTAATGGCGAGGCAAAAAGATGGTCGCAAACAGAAACATCCGATATTATCTATGTCGCAAAAAGACTAGATAATGGCAACGTTTTGCGCATTGCATACAAAAGCGAACACATCAACGTAGTCCTTCTTGAAATGCTGTTTCCAATTCTCTTGCTAATCGCCATTCTGGTCGCTCTAACGTTTTTTATCGCAAAGAAAACATCTTGCAAAAGTGTTGATCCCCTTAACAATCTTGACCTTGACAGTCCGCTTAAGTCCCCACCCCCCTATGATGAGATAACTCCTCTTCTTAAGAGGATCGAAGAAAATAGAGAGGCCAGAGAAAAGGCAGATAGGGCAAGAAAAAACTTCACGGCAAACGTTTCTCACGAACTAAAAACGCCACTCCAAGGTATAGCAGGAAGCGTCGAGATACTTGAGCGTGACATGGTAGAACCTCAAGATCGCCCCAAATTTCTTTCGCACATCAAAAAAGAAACTAACACGATGATATCGCTTGTTGACGACATCATTTTATTGTCGAGACTTGATGAAAAAGATACCGTTAACATGGAGTTAGTGGATTTCAAATCATTGGTCAATACTTCAATCGACACAAGAGAAGAATTTGCGCATCAAAACTCAGTCACAATTTTTGCAGATGTTGATGAATGCCAGATTAAAACTAATGCACGACTCATAAAATATATCGTTGACAATTTGCTTGACAATGCAATCAAGTACAACAAGAACCCTGGATTCGTAAACGTCAACCTAAAAAAATATGACGATCGGGTAATTTTGCAAGTAAGAGACACTGGCATTGGCATTAGCAAAGAAGAACAAGAGTCAATATTTGAGAGATTTTATAGAGTTGACAAATCTCGCTCAAAAGACACTGGCGGCACAGGTCTTGGGCTTTCAATTGTAAAAAATGCAGCAATTGAACTCGGAGCTCAAGTAACCCTGATCAGTGAAATTGACAAGGGTACCACGGTAGAGGTCGTGTTTCCGATTGAAATTCAATAAGGAAGATGCCTTTAATTAATGAGCAGTTAATAGTTCCTTCGAATATAAATATAGAGCGCTTTTTTCTATAAAATATAATTCCTAAGTCTAAGTGGCTTATTCTGCTTTTTGTTTCTGCAAATTCCCAAATTAAATAATTTAGTTAAGGAGATCACATGTCAAAAACTTTTAAGAATAAAGTGACACAATTTACAGTTTTGACCATAATTGTATCGATGGTGATAATTCTTGGTCTGTCAATTGCTGGTTGTTCCTCGTCTTCAACATCATCATCGAGCGAATCTGGAGAGAAAACAACGATCAAGATTGGACTCAGAAGTGATATGGTTGACCCATTCAATGCAATAAAGGACAAGATTGAAGCTCTTGGGTACAAAGTGGAGACAACCGTCTTTGACGATTCCGTTCAGCCCGACAATGCACTCAAAGAAGGTTCAATCGACATGAATTGGTATCAACATGAACCTTATATGGAAGCTTACAACAAGTCTAACGGAACGAATTTTGTTATGGTAAGTCCAAAGACAATCTACAACGTTTTCGGACTTTACTCCAGCAAATGGAAGAGTGTCGATGAGATTCCAGACGGTGCCACAATTGGTCTTTGCAACGATCCCACCAATAGAAAACGCGGCCTTGAAATGTTAGAAAAGCAAGGTCTTATAAAAATTAAGTCTGGTGTTGAGTCGCCTACGCAATATGATTTAGAAGAAAATAAGAAGAATTTACAATTTATCGAGGCAGAGATGTCAGTTCTTCCTCAATCAATCGCTGACGTAGACGGAATATGTCTTGCATCTTTGCATATGCTCAATGCAGGCAAAGACGCATCTGATTACGTCTGTGCAGCAGATGATAACGAGGAATATGCAGTTGGGTTTGTAGTAGACAGCAGCAACGCGAATTCCAAATGGGCCACCGAGATTGCAAAAGCGGCACAATGTGAAGAATTGTCCGATTATCTAAATAAAAATAAAAAGGGCGCACAGATTCCCGCTTGGAAATAATCACTGAAGGGCACGGTTTCGTGCCCTTTTTTACATACAGTTTCTGTATAC
>CAVFJE010000093.1:870-3068 GCA_963622845.1 Dialister sp. CAG:486 | reverse complement strand
CTTAAGTGCGCTGATGATGTAAATGAGATTTCAAAGTTTTGTGGTGGATGCAATTTTCTTATTAATGAAAATGGTCACTTGAGTGGTTACAATACTGACGGTTATGGCTGCGTATATGCGCTTCTAGATCTTGGTTGCGACTTGAAAAATACGTGCACTATAGTTTGTGGTAGCGGTCCGACCGCAAAATCAATTTCTTATGCATTGTTAGAGGCTGGAGCTATTGTAATTATGCTCACTCGAGACCGAGACAAAGTCGATATCACCTCCTATCCTAAAAATTTCATGTTGCTAGAATATAGTCAAGCTGAATACGAAATTCCATATGCAAAAATTATTGTCAACGCAACTACCCTTGGAATGAGAGAGGGCGATCCATCTCCGGTTGACAGCTCTCTTCTAAACTCCGGACATTTAATTTTCGATTGCATTTATGGACATGGAGAAACTGAGTTAGCTAGAGCTGCGAATAAAGCGTGCGCCAAGTATTATGATGGCTCTAAAATGCTCTATTATCAAGCGCAAAAATGTGATGAAATATTCTTTGGCGAGCTTTATAAATAATGTATAATTTATGTTCTGTTACACATTGTTGTGTAGCAATTGGTAATATAGGCCCCCGAGTTGATGTTTTTTAAAGTTGATTAGATATTTTTCTCGGGCACTAGTTAATTGAAAGGTGTCCTAATTCTTATGACAGAAATCAAGAATACAAATGTAATAGAGTTTAGTGACATTAGCGACGATCAGCTAAATGGAATGATCGACGGTTCAATCAACCCATTTGAAGATGGAGATCTTGTAAAAGGCAAGGTTGTTAAAATCGAGCACGATGAGGTTATGGTTGACATTGGTTTTAAGAGCGAAGGTGTAATCCCTGCTCGTGAGCTCTCAATCAGACGCGATATTGCGCCTGAAGAAATCGTTTCTATCGGAGACGAGGTTGAAGCTCTTGTCCTTACAAAAGAGGACCGCGAAGGTCGTCTTATTCTCTCTAAGAAACGTGCTGAGTATGAATCTGCATGGAGAGCTGTTGAAGAGAAATTCAAGGCAGGAGAGATTGTTGCAGGTGAAGTTATCGAAGTTGTCAAAGGCGGTCTTATCGTTGACATTGGTCTTCGTGGCTTTCTTCCAGCCTCACTCGTTGACATTCGTCGTGTCAGAGAGCTTGATTCTTATCTTCATCAAGAGGTTGATGCAAGAATTATCGAGATGGACAGAAACAGAAACAACGTTGTTCTATCTAGAAGAGTTCTTCTTGAGGAAGGCAGAAAAGCTGAGAGAACCGAGATTCTGTCTAAACTTACAAAAGGCATGCGCCTAAAGGGTTTCGTCTCATCTATCGTTGAATTTGGTGCATTTGTTGATCTTGGTGGCATCGATGGTCTCGTTCACATTTCAGAGCTTTCTTGGAATCATGTAAAACATCCTAGCGAAGTTGTAAGCGTTGGAGATGAAGTTGAAGTCGTCGTTCTCGATGTGGATCTTGACAGAGAGCGCATTTCTTTGGGTCTCAAACAAACGCAACCAGATCCTTGGACAGAGCTAATGGAGAAATATCCTGCAGGCACGATCGTTGATGGTAAAGTTACTAACGTAGTTGCATTTGGTGCTTTCGTTGAATTCTCACCTAACGTTGAAGGTCTAGTTCACATTTCTGAGCTTGCAACTCGTCATATCGATGCTCCTAAGCAAGTTGTTAAAGTTGGAGATGAAGTTAAAGTCAAGATTATTGAGTACGATCTAGATAAGCGCAGAATTTCTCTATCTTGCAAAGCAGCTGCTGAGGAACTCGGCTATGAGATCGAGGTCGAAGAGCTACCTCCAGAGGAGAAGAAAGCTGTAGAAGAGGCTGCTAGAGCTGCTGCTAAAGAGGCTGAGCAATCAGAGTCTGCTGAAGAAACTGCGCAAGAAACAGCGCCTTCTAATGAAGGAGAGGACGTAACTCCAGCAACTGAAGAAACAGCTTCAGAAAGTGTTGCCGTAGAAGAGCAAGAAACAGCTGACGCAGTTCAAGAAGAGGCTTCAGAAGTTGTCTCTGAAGAAGAGCCACAAGAGGCTGCTTCAGAGGAAGGAACTGCTTAAACGTAGTTTTTTTAATTAGCATCTTTTTTGTCTAATCTCAAAAAAGAATGCAAAGATTGATTTACATAATCGGTGGAATGTGCACTGGAAAGTCAACTCTAGCAAAAGAGTTT
>CAVFJE010000093.1:0-859 GCA_963622845.1 Dialister sp. CAG:486 | reverse complement strand
ATTCGGCACATTTCATCGATTTAGATTTTTTAGGGAGACAAGTTGTCTCTAGTCTAAATTTATTCAATAGTAGTGATGAACTTCTTCGTTACATGTCTGAGTCGAGAGAAAATCTCTTAGAGATAAACCACCGTGTTCATCCTAAAGTTTATGAATTGCTCAACAAAACAATTGACGCGTCTTCATGTTATGTTGTTGAATATAGTGCTTACTCTGGTGAATTTTCAAGAAAAGATGATATTTTTCTTTGTGATGCGCATTGTGTAATTGCAACAAATGTCCCATATACAACTAGGTTAAATTGGGCACACAAAAGAGGCATAAGCACAGAGAAGTTTGATACCATCTTAACTTTGCAACCTTCTCAAGAGACCTTTGAGGCTGTAGCAGATCATGTTTTTTATAATGGAGAGATGAGCAAGGAGGTGAGAGATGAGCGAATTTCAAGATTGTGGACTGCATGTTGTAAGTGAGTATGAACCATCAGGAGATCAGCCTCAAGCGATAGAGCAGCTCTCACAAGGTATAGCTGATAACCTTCGCTATCAAACACTCCTTGGCGTGACGGGATCTGGCAAAACTTTCACAATGGCTAAACTAATAGAGCGAGTTCAAAAGCCGACGCTGATTCTTGCTCCAAATAAAACTCTCGCTGCACAACTAGCAGGGGAGTTGCAAAGCTTTTTTCCAGATAACGCTGTTGTCTACTTTGTCTCTTATTACGATTACTATCAGCCTGAAGCCTACGTTCCGACAACAGATACTTTCATTGAAAAAGATGCTTCAATCAATGAGGAAGTCGAAAAACTAAGACATGCTGCCACATCTGCTCTTCTCTCTAGAAGAGATTGTATAGTAG
>CAVFJE010000092.1:0-3081 GCA_963622845.1 Dialister sp. CAG:486 | reverse complement strand
GGAGAGTGACTGTCAATGGACAGGTAATTGACTCACAAGGAATTAGCGTTGATGAAAATAGCGACGAGGTTTTTGTAGATGGTGTTAGAGCGACTATCATAGATGAAAAAGAGACGTACATGCTAAATAAGCCTCTCGGTTATGTGACAACTATGGATGACCCACAAGGAAGACCTACTGTTGCACATTTTGTGAGAGAGGTTGGTCTTGTGGGCGGGTTTCCAATTGGACGCCTCGATGTTGAAACGACTGGACTGCTTCTGCTTACTAATGATGGAGATCTCGCACAGAAGTTGTCACACCCTTCAAAAGGAGTTGAGAAGACTTATATAGCAAAAGTTGACAAAGCTCTTACTCAAAAAGATCTCAAAATCTTAAAAAGTGGTGTTGATATCGGCGATTATGTCACAAGAGAAGCAAAAGTAGAGCTTGAAGGTGACGATAGACATGTCAAAATAACTATTCATGAAGGAAAAAATAGGCAGATAAGGCGAATGTTTAAGGCGCTAGGATATAGAGTTTTAGAGTTAGAGCGAATCAAATATGGATCGCTATTTTTAGGCAATTTAAAATGTGGAGAGGCGAGAAAACTTAATAAAGACGAAATCTTTGAATTGTGTGAACGGTAATCTTTTCGTGTAAAATTTAAATAGCTTAAAAATAATGAAACAATTTATTTTTTAAGAACGAAGGAAAAGATATGTCGGAAACAAAAAAGATTTCACCACTCACTAGTTCAGTGCGTGGCAAAATTTCTGTCTCTGGAGACAAGTCTATGTCTCATAGAGCCATTCTTTTTTCTGCGATGGCGCAAGGGACTTCGCATGTTAAAGGTGTTTTGAATTCCGAAGATGTTAAAGCTTCAATTAGAGCTGTAAGACAGCTGGGTGCTCAAGTTGATCTTGAAGAGCAGAGCGATGGATCTCTGATGGGCACCATTGTAGGATGGGGCGAAAAGGGACCACAACAGCCAAAAGAGAGAATTGATTGCGCAAATTCAGGCACGACAGCAAGGCTGTTGATGGGAATTCTTGCACCATGGGATATTGAAGTTGAGATTACAGGGGATGACTCGCTGTGCTCTCGTCCGATGAGAAGGATAACTGCCCCTTTGATGCTTATGGGTGCGAGATTTTCGCCTGATGGAGCAGAACATTTGCCTATAAAGGTTCATGGCAACCCAAAGCTTAAGGCACTTAATTATGAGGCGCCGATGGCTTCAGCACAGCTTAAATCAGCAATTTTGTTAGCTGGAATATACGCTCATGGGAAAACTTCCGTTGTTGAACCTGAAGTTTCAAGAAATCACACCGAACTGATGTTGCCTGAATATGGAATAGAAACCGTCGCTAACACGCGTTTTGCTTCTGTAAAGGGACCTGCTGTTATGAAAGCTTCAGATGTTCATGTGCCTGGTGACGCTTCGAGTGCAGCGTTTTTGGCTTCACTTGCATGCCTTGTACCAGATAGCGATCTGGAAATAGAACACGTTCTGTTAAATCCAGCTAGAACTGGATTTTTGAGGACGTTGGAGCGAATGGGTGCTAACATTGATTGGGAAGTTCAAGGCGCCGAGGGCAAAGAGAAGTATGGAACTATACATGTAAAGTATTCTCCAGATCTTAATGGATGTGAAATTCCATCTAAGTATTTTGCGACTGTTGTCGATGAAGTTCCAATTTTGAGCTTAGTTGCTTCCCGTGCTAGCGGCGTTAGCGTCTTTAGAGAGTGCGGCGAGCTTCGTAATAAAGAAAGCGACCGCCTCGAATCTATTATAGATGGACTTAGCGAACTTGGTGCTAGCGTGTGGATGCACGGAGATGATCTCTTTATCGAAGGCGATCCAACTTATGATTTGCCTATTGACATCACGCTACCTTCTAATGGAGATCACAGAATGGCAATAGTTTGGGCAATTGCAGCTCTTTCTGGCACGAAGCCTATCAATATTGAAGATTTTGACTGTGTTAGTGTGAGTTACCCAAAATTTCTTGACGATATAGATAAATTGACGAGCTAAACAAAAGGTGATAAAAGATGATCGTAGCTATCGATGGTCCGTCAGGGGCTGGAAAATCTTCTGTTGCAAAAATTGTCGCACGCGAACTGGGCTTTTCTAGTCTTGATACAGGGGCGATGTACAGGGCTGTTGCTCTTTGTGCTCTAAAACGAGGCATTTCTTTAGAGGACTCTCAAGCACTATCCAAACTTTCCGACAACATTGAGATCACTTTTGGTCACGAGAGCGGGAATCCAACTCCTAAATTCGTATATGTGGATGGTGAAGATGTCTCTCAAGAAATTAGAACTGCAGAGATTGACAAAGCTGTAAGTCCAGTCAGTGCTTGTGCTGCTGTTCGTAGTGCGCTTGTTGAGCAACAACGCAAGATTGGAGCAGCGGGTGACTATGTAGTTGAAGGTAGAGACATTGGTACTGTTGTTTTTCCTGATGCAGAAGTAAAGATTTTTTTGACTGCTAGTGCAGAAGAGCGCGCACATAGACGAGTAAGACAAAATGTTGATCGATCAATTGGATCTATTAACTACCAAGAGGTGCTCGCTGACATAAAAAGGCGCGATGAGGTTGACTCGAATAGAGAAACTTCTCCACTTAGACCAGCACATGATTCTATAATTTTAGATTCTACAGGCAAGCATATAGAAGATGTTATCGAAGAAATTTGCTACATTGCTAAAGAGAGAAGGCGAGCGTAGTAAGAGCATTGTCATTCTTTCTTAAAACACAAGAAGCTTTTGATAGACCACTAGGTGTCGACTATTACATAGATAAAGATGGTACAAAAAAGACTAGAATTAGCAGAGTTGTTGCAAACATCGTCTTTATTCTAGTTTGGATTATTTGTAAAATTTGCTGGAGATATGAGATTGTTGGCAAAGATAAGCTGGAGGAGAGCGCCAGTCGTGGCGGAGCTATCATAATTACTAATCACGAGTCGTATCTAGACGCGGTTTTTTTCTATCTTGTTGCCAGACCAAAGAATTTTGTGAGAATAATAGCGAGAGACAACATTTTTGGTGGCATAGGTGGCAATATCTTGGCAAGGTGTGGTGCTTTTCCAA
>CAVFJE010000091.1:1320-11526 GCA_963622845.1 Dialister sp. CAG:486 | reverse complement strand
TTATTTGCTTCGACGCCCATTCAAGCGATTGACCACTCTCGATAACACCACTTACATCAACATCCATGTTTTCGCTTGAGCGCTCAATTGCTTCAATATTCCCGCATATTTTTATAGTTGGACAAATAATATTGCCAACATTGTTGCCCTTGCCCGTCGTGAAAAGAGTTGCTTGAACTCCAGAAGCTGCAAAAGCAGTTAGGAGGTCTGCTGCTGCCGAGGAAGTATTCATGAAATACAATCCACGATTGTTAAGATTTGGTTCTTGGCTGGTCTTCAATATTCCAACAATCTTAGATTTTCCTAATTTTTGGATGTTGCCAAGTGCCTTTTCCTCGATTGTCGTAATTCCCCCAGCGATGTTTCCTTGATTTGGCTGCGACCCAAGAAGATCTACTCCTTTAGACGTTATGAAATCGAAGTACTCTTGCCATATTTCCATAAACTCGCAGCCCAAATCTTCATTTGCAAATTTGTTTTTGACAACAAATTCCGCGCCTGTTAATTCTGGTGTTTCACCAAATACAAGTGAAGAGCCTTTGCTCACCAATATATCTGTTGCTCTACCGACTGCTGGGTTGCTTGCAATTCCGCTCGTGGTATCAGATTCTCCACATTTTAAGCCGATGTACAACTCACTTATATCGCATGGCTCCCTGTGCAGAGATGTCGCATAACTGACAAATTCAATAGCTTTTCTTGAAGCTTGTTCAATAGTCTTTAAATCCCCATTTTCTGCTGTTGAAAATGCAGCAACAGGTTTGTTTGATGAAGCAATGCCATTTGCAATTCTGCTCGTCCACTCACTCTCAATTCCAATGACGATGACAGCGGCAACATTAGGATTTCTTCCACATCCTATGAGGGTATCAAAATGAAGTTCAAGGTCATCGCCAAATTGCATGCGACCATAGGGATGATAGAACGTCTTAGTACCAGCAACTAATGAAGTTACGGCTTCACAAACCCTGCAAGAGACTGCATCGAGGGGCAAAATCAAAACATGATTTCTAATTCCAACTCTTCCATCTTCGCGTCTAAATCCGAGAAATTCCACCGTCTCTACCACCTATTTGTCACAAGATTATGTGTGTGCACTAGCTCACCTTCTTTGATATGGCAAATCGCATGCCCAATTGTCTCTCCATATTCAATGACATCTTGACCCTTCGCAATATCTGTGAGTGCAATTTTGTGAGATCTTGGTATATCAAAGCCATCACCGAGCACAACGCCTACATTATCAATTTCGTTATGTATAAAAATTCCATCCCTCATAAAAACTACGTAATCTTTACGACATCGAGTAAATCTTCTTTTCGCTAACAGTGTGCATAAATGAGCTCTTGATAGCATCTTGAGTCGGTTCTTGTCCTATTCCTGGCTTGTCTGGAACTTGATATCGACTACGAGAGGGCTGATAGTCGAACAAGCAACTCTCTCTGCTTTCTTTGCCTAATGCACGTTGATGGTGTTCATGTATGAGAAAATTAGGAATTGCTGCCTCAACTTGCAATGCAGCAGCCTTTGATATTGGACTTCCGCAAACATGAATTTGCACATTTGCATCGTAAACTTGTGCCATTTCACAAATCTTTTTTGCCTCCGACATTCCTCCGCAGGTGCAAATGTCTGGTTGAATTATCTTAATTGAATTGTCTTCAAAAAATTGTCGATATCCAAAACGTGTATAAATTCTCTCACCCGAAGCTATAGGTATATTTGTTGACTTTGCAATTTCAGACATCATCTGAGGGTTTAGCGGGTGAACAGGCTCTTCAACATAGAAAATGCGCAATTCCTCAAGTGCTTTTGAAAGTTGAATTGCTGATGTTGTATCAGTGTTGGAATGTAGCTCAATAATAATATCCATCTCATCTCCGCCAGCTTCTCTCATTGCTTGCACTCTTGAGACAACTTCGTTTAATACAGCGGAGGTAAGCGGACCTCTTCTATTCCACTCAATACCACTCTTAGGAACAGCTATAGGATCAACTTTTAGAGCATCGTAACCCTCTTGCTTTACAGCCAAAGTCACTTCTGCGTATTGACTTTTTTCACACAACTTTGAAACTGGATAAGCCTCTCCCCAACCATATTGTAATTGAGAAGCATAGACGCGCAAATTGTCATTTTGCTTTCCGCCAAAAAGTTCGTAGGCAGGCACTCCTAAAGCTTTACCTTTAATATCGATAAGAGCAATGTCAATAGCACTCATTGCGGCACTTACTACTGTTCCGCCACCCATTCCCCAGAATGTGTTTCTGAACAAATCATTCCAAATCTTCTCAGATTGAAAGGGATCGTATCCAATTATTACTTCGGCGAAATCAGTGACCATTCCAAAACCACCACGCCATCCCTTCCCATAAGCCAAGCCGACTTCACCAAAACCAGAGATTCCTTCATCAGTATTAATTCTAATAAGCACGGGACTCCACGCACCCCGTGATGCTCCAGCGTTGCCGCTTTTAATTTGCATAATGTCAACACTTTGAATTCTCATGATTTATCCCCATCATCCATCGATTAAATGCTCAAAGGGAGCTCCTTAAAAAAGCTCCCTTTAAATAATTTGCAAAACTAATCAATTGTCCATCGTAGCATTCGCTTTTTAATTGTCTCAAAAATTTGCATAACGACAATTAGAACGATTACCATAAAGACGAAACCAGCCCAAGTATTTGCAAAAATGCCAAGGTCAGCATATTTCTTTACGAAATAACCCATACCCTCTCCTGCTCCATACATCTCTGCAAACACAAGCATCAAAAATGAACTTCTTAAGCTGTTGACAAATCCTGCCAAAATCGCAGGACTTGCTGCAGGTAATATGACCTTAAAGAATCTTTTAGCTCCTTTAATTTCTAGAGTTCTTGCCTTGACCAAATATCTTTTGTCAATTGTCATAATGCCAGTAATGGTAGCGAAAAGCGTCGCCCATACAATGTTGTAGACAATCAAAATTATCGAAGCTATAAAAATTGAGGGGGCAAGCATGAGTACAAATGGCGAGAGCAAAATTGCAGGTACCACTGAAAATGCATAGATAACGGGATGCAAAACTTCTCGCACTCTTTCATTTAGACCCATAATCGCACCTAATACAAGTGCTATCAAAAGCGCAACAAAAATTGACGGTATCAACAATTTGAAGCTAGCAAGCATATTCGGTATAAATTGATCTTTATTGTCTTGAAATGCCTCCCATATCATTTCTTTTGAAGGGAAAAGAAACGCACTGACAAGCTTGTTGTCGGTGAGCACTATATAGAGGATAACGAGACCAACGAATATAAGTGCCGTTGGCCAATATATCTTACACATTTTCAAGAATTTATTCATCTTTGCCCCTTTATGTTGCTTTTATATAGTTAAGATTAGAGATTTAAGCGTTGTGCTCCTTGTAGAAGGACTCCATCTTCTCATAGAACGCCTTATCTTCACTTCCATACTTGCTCTTGCAATCGTCTAGCGCTTTTTTGTAAAGCTCCGTATTGATGTGGTCATCAATGTTGATGCCATTGTTTTCTTTGAGGTAATTTGTCTTACCCAAGATATCCCAAGCTTTCTTAACGCCATCTTTTAGAGGATCAACATTTACGCGATAATGCTCATCAAGCATGAATGCCGAGACATAATCTTCTTTCGCGTTGATTGCATTGGCGAGCAACGTTACTGATTCTTCCTTGTTTGCTTCATACCATTGTTGTGCACGAATAAGAGCTCTATTGATTGCCGTTACAGTATTTGGATTGTCTTTGACCCATTGCGTTTGAGCAACCATACGACAACATGAGTAATTTGCCATAATGTCACTTTGATAACAAACGATATCTATCTCGTTATTTTCAGCCATTTGTTTTGCGGTCTGAACTTGACCTGTTCCAAGGAGTGCATAAGCGACGTCACCACGAACGACGGCAGCCATCGCGTCATTGTAGTCTTTATAAATCTCCCAATCTGTGACCTCAAGTGGCTTGTCGTAGCCTTTCTCCATCAAAGCACCCGTGAACGCAAAATAACTAGGGTTGACAGCAACCTTCTTGCCAACGAAGGACTCAATGCCATTCCACTCAGCACCATGTTGAGCGATTACAGGCATACACCCAGTCAACATATGACCACCGAAAATAGTCAAGTCGACTCCATTAGAAATTTGTTGAAGTGGATTTGATGTTCCCGCATTTGATGCAACATCAGCTTTGCCTGAAGACAAAAGTCCCATAGCGTCTAGAACAGCGGTTGCTTGCACTTTTTCAAGCGTGATACCTTCGTCGCTAAAGTAGCCTTTTTCTTCAGCAATAACTACTAGAACGTTTCCGCTAGTTCCATAATTCCAACGAACAGTTGTCGTCTCTAACTCTGAACTTGAGCTGGAATTGCTTGATGAGCTTGATTGCTCTGAGCTGCCGCAACCACTCATGCCAAGAGCTGCTGCTGACAAGCCAGCAACACCCGCAACCTTAAAAAAGTCTCTTCTTGAAATAACCATTCTTTTTTTCCTTTCCTCCAATAATTTATATGTTGGATTTACTTATCAACCCTTACGGCAACATCTCGATTAATTTGCCGAATGAGTTCGCCACGGAGTTTAGCAACTTCTGGATTATCGTATTGATGCTCACGCGATGAACAGAAGTCATCGTCTACTTTAATGTCAAAGATTATGCTTGAAGGACGCTGTCCAAGTACGATTATTCTATTTGCTAGAAGCAATGCCTCGTCAACATCATGAGTTACAAAAAATACTGTTTTTCTAGGGCTTTGACCTCTCCATAGTTCTAAGACCAGGTCCTGAAGTTTTGCTCTAGTTACAGCATCCAAAGCTCCGAACGGCTCGTCCATCAAAAATATCGGTGGATCAATTGCAAAAGATTGAGCAATCGCACATCTTTGCTTCATTCCTCCCGACAACTCTTTGGGCAGATTTTTGAATACTTCTCTGTCTAACCCTACTTTCTCTAACATATCGCAAGCCAATTTTTCAGAGTCGCCCTTCGACATCTTAGGAAACCTTTGATGGATCGCAAGCGTTATATTCTCGCCCGCAGTCATCCAAGGAAACAAACCATAGTCTTGAAACACAACGCCTCGATCTAGCCCAGCGTCCTGTATGCCATCACCATGCATTAAAATCTCACCGCTAGTAACCGTCTCAAGACCAGCAATAAGACGAAGAAGAGTTGACTTTCCGCATCCTGATTGACCTAGAATACAGACAAATTCTCCATCTTCAAACGATGCATCAATTTTATCTAGTATCAACTTGTCGGATCCTGGATACGAAAAAGACAAATCCTTAATCTCAATATTGCCCAATTGATCCATCTAGTTCGCCCTCTCTCTCAAAGCTTCAATAATATTTTTTGCAACAATTTCGATATTTCGTCTATCTGTTGCTAAATTAACTCTTATGCATGTTTTTGAGTTTTTGCCGCCAAACCAAGTACCAAAATCGGGGGCAATCTTGCATTTATCGATGATGAAACTCTCTAGCTCATCTGGCTTCACATATGAACCAAGATCAATCCACGTTAAATACGTACCTTGCAGATCTCCCACCCAAATATCGCTAAAGGCACTTTTTAGTTCTTCTTTTAAGTAGATGTAGTTGTCCCAAATAATTTTCTTGACCTCATCTAGCCACCCTTCACCATTTTTATAGGCAGCTGCAGTAGCAATGTAGCCAAATGGATTGCCTCTCTCTATGCACATCTCATTGAAATGTTTGAGATATTTGCTCCTCAAGGTCGCATCTTCAATTATGACAAAGGAGTTTTGACAACCTGCAACATTGAAAGTCTTTGACGGTGCACTCACTGTGACTAAAATATCAGAGAAGTCCCCCACACAAGCACTAGGGGTATGAGTGTGACCATTGAAAACCATATCTTGATGAATTTCGTCCGATATTACAACCACATCGTGCTTTTTGCAAATAGTCAAAATATCTTCAAGTTCACTTCTTGTCCAAACACGACTGACTGGATTGTGTGGCGAGCAAAATATAAAGGCCTTGACGTTATTTTCAACAATCTTCTTTTCAAGATCCTCCAAGTCCATCACATAGCTGTCGCCGACTCTAACAAGTTCACTTTCGACAAGTTTTCTCTCATTGTCCAAAACAGCATTTGAAAAAGGATAGTAAACAGGACTTTGGATGATGACCGCGTCCCCCTTGTTTGTAAAAGCTTGCAACAGCCAATTAAAACCGCTAACAACGCCAGACGAAAAACAGATCCACTCGCGTTTTATCTCATATCCATGACGTCTACGCTCCCAACTAATGACCTCATCAAACCATTCATTTGGAACTGGCGAGTATCCAAAAACACCAAAATCGACGTACGAACGCAATGCCTCGATAACACAATTCGGTGCTTGGAAGTCCATGTCTGCAATCCAAACAGGCAGCAAGTCTTCTTTTGGAAAACGCTCTAACAAACTATCCCATTTTTTACAATTAGAGCCTTTACGCTCAACATACTTAACTAATGAATCGTTAATTTTTCAATCTCCTTTAGTAAATAAATCGATATTCGCCCCTCCTAAGTGTGGCGAAATGCAGAAAAACGATGCAGATGCAATTATTAGATTTATGCTCCTGCAATTTATCAGAAACTTAGAGAATAATTTTATCATTGATGCTTAATTTCATAGTCATCATAATTGTTTTAATTAACAAATAATTAAATTCACTTAAACCCATGAAACATCATGGAATACTGCCATTTTTTCAGATGCACTATTGCTAATTGACAAGTAATACTCTCTACTGGTTTAAGTAATTACTTTCTTTGTTATAATCTCAAAATAAAGAGATTTCCAAACACAAAAAGAGCACTACATGAGCAGAAATATTGTTGATTATATTTTAGACAATCAGTTGACCTTCTCAGAAGTGCGACTAAATGAAATCGACTCTCTAATACTTTCGAGCTTGGCATATTTGAATTACGAGTCAGCAAAGTCGCGGTTTACCTCATTAGATATTGACCTGTATCCAGCTAACAACAACATAGTTAGCTTGCATGATATCTTATCTTTGACTAATTGGGATGATCTCATCTTTAATTGTTGGCTTGCCGATTCATCTGAAACGACCGATTTTTTAAGAGCCCTTCAAGGGAGCAGACGCTTTATGGATGTAGAAGTTGCTTTTTATAGAAACGAAAGCTCGTCAAAGATTGAAAAACAATTTTGTGCAATGACCTACCTCTATAAAAGCACAACTCAAAGAAGTGAGGATGATTTCGCATATGTAGCTTTTCGTGGAACAGACGGAACTTTTTCTGGCTGGAAAGAAGACTTCAACCTTGCGTACATGCCAATCATTCCCTCTCAGCGCAGTGCAGAAAATTACTTGTCTGGGATTTGCGACGTCTTTAGCTCAAAGATTTATGTTGGAGGTCACTCAAAAGGTGGCAACTTAGCTGAATATGCTTCTCTTTGTTGTTCCGAGAAAAACCTAGCTAAAATCGAGAAAGTCTATAACCACGATGGTCCATCATTTCTAGAATTACCTAATGAGAAGCGGTATTTAAGTGAGACGTTTCAAAATCTCCACTCAAAGACTGTTCCCGAATCATCAATAATTGGAATGATATTGGAGGAACAAAACAACTATACAGTTGTACAGTCCACTTCGCATTCTGTGTTTCAGCACAATCCATTTTCATGGATCGTTCAAGACGATGAGGATTGCTTCGAAAAGCAAAGTAAGATCAATATGAGTGCAAAAGTATTTGATTCCGCGCTAGACAATTGGCTAAAGACTGTTGATATCGACACTAGAGGCAAATTTATTGACACACTATACAGCATCCTAAACTCTGCCTCTTGTGATAAGTTTTCGGACTTCCAAAAGAACATCCCCAGCAATATTGCTACAATAATCAAATCTAGCAAAGAGATCGACAAGGACACGCGAAATTTCCTTCTTCAATTACTCGGGGACTTTGTAAAAACTCTAGTTAAAAATTAACCTTCACAGAGAACAGGACGGATAACGCTGTCCCAATAAACTTTAGCAAGGTATATGAGACTTTGCACTTAGAGTTATTGGATCAACAGAGAAAACAGCAACGCTATTTGCCATTTTCTCGTCAAAAGTAAAATCCTTGCCAGTTTGGTGCTTCATCAAAAGTGTTAATGCCTCAAGTTTGTCTTGCCCTTCAAGAAATTCAACTACACCAGTTCCTATAATTGAACAATATTGATAAGAATATCCGCAAGGTTTTTCTGCCTCCACAAGGCTGTGTTCGCAATCCATCTCAAAAGCAACTCTTTGATTTTGTTTCAAAGTATCAATCTTTTTGCCAGCCTTTGAACTGTGGCAGAAGAACTTAAAATGTTGAGAATCGAAACTATATCCAAAGTTCAGAGGCACAATATAGATATCTTGAGAATCTTGAATGCCAACTCTTATAACCTTGCAGTTTTCAACTATCTCATGGATTTTGTTCAGATCAACTATTTCTCTGTCACTTCTTCGCATGACAAGACTTCTCCTCATCCTAAATTATAGACAATCTAACTTATCGATATTTATCGACATAAAGGATAATATAAATATAGAATTGAATTTTTGTAATTAAATGAAAAAGGTTAAGACATACTTTTCAAATGTAAATGCCCTAAATGACAAAGACATTTTCGAATTTTTTTATAATAAAGTAAGTCGAGCAAGAAGAGGGAAAATTGACTGTCTTAAATTTCAAAAGGACAAAAACTTAAGTTTGGCAGTTGAAATTTTACTTCAAGTCGCACTCAAAGAAGAGGAAGTCGAAAACTGTCAAATTGAAATAGGGCAATTTGGCAAACCATCACTTATAAACAATAAAAATCTCTTTTTTAATTTAAGTCATTCTGAGGAGATGGCAATGTGTGTCATTGCAACCTCACCTGTTGGATGCGATATTGAGCGAATAAAGAAATGCACGCCAGACATCTCTCGCATAGTGTTATCTGAAGGTGAAAAAATGGACAATTTTTATCAAATTTGGACAGCTAAAGAAAGCTACCTCAAGATGACAGGCGAAGGGCTTAACAAGGATCTCAAATCTATCAATATAGAAATTCCTCTTAAAAAGCAAAACATTTTTGGCAGAGAAGTTACTTTTATCGATGTTTCTTACAAAAAAGATTACGCAGCAACAATTTGTGTAGAAGGAGATGTGTGCTCTTGGCAAATTAGCATTGAAAATATCGATTTATCAAACTCAAATTTGCTTGGTGACTCTTGTTGCCTAATTGACTAACAAATTTTTAATTATTGCAGCAAAATCTCCTGTTCGACACGCTTAAGTCCTTGATAGCAATGACGCAAAACTCCATCATATAATGATGTGTCATTTTGAGCAATCTCTAGACCAACAATCGCCTTTTCATAAAATTCCTTAGCTTTTTCTAAATCCAAATCACAACCTTCTCCTATTTCATAGGCACAAGCCAATCTGTGTGCCACACTCCCAAAAATGTAAGGAGGTGCATCCTCACAATTAGCCCAAGCCTCACAATAAAGCTTGAAAGCTCCTTTAGCATTCTTCCTGCACCCCATTCCTTTGCGCAACATATCACCACTTTTGTAAATCGCCTCCAGATCGCCCATTTCCATAGCTATTTCGAAACACTTGCATGCACGCTCTTCTCTGCTTTTCATGCGCAAAACTTCGTGCCAATTTGGAGGAACGTCATCCATCCAAAGTGGCCACAAATTACCTTTTGTTCTATCGTATTGATAGATATAACCCAAGCACCTCCATGCAATTGAAGCGCCTTGCCAACTGTCAAGAGCTGCATGTAAATAAAGAAGCTCTGCTGAGCGAAAGCAGCCAATCCGGACCTCGTGCATAGACTCATCGGTGTGAGTTAATCCCTCATCGTAAAACTCAAAACCCCACTCCAATGCTTGCTCAGGTCCATAAGAAGTCTCACCAGCCATCAAAAAATCTCTTGGATAATAATCGTAGAATTCACGGCCAAGATATTCGCCAGTTAGACAATCTCGAACAGGCTCAGAAATTGTCACTTCCATTAACCCACTATCATCACACTTTGCCCAAGCGGGAACAAATGATCGTCCGCTTGCAAATCTTAGAAGCTCATACTTCGATAAGTCACCTTTGCAAACCCACTTAGTCATCGAGGTAAATCTCCAATAGAATTTGATACCAGCTACCCCTTGCCTCCACACTTTGAACC